>CAIYYX010000171.1 GCA_903930535.1 uncultured Sterolibacterium sp.
AAGATTGCTTCACTGCGTTCGCAATGACGGGGAGGGGACGCGACGAAGATTGCTTCGCCGTCGGCTCGCAATGACATCCTCCCCTCCGCAAAAACCTCGTCATTGCGAGGCCCGCAGGGGCGCGGCAATCCTGGTGATGCGAAGATTGCTTCACTGCGTTCGCAATGACGGGGAGGTGAAGCGACGAAGATTGCTTCACTGCGTTCGCAATGACGAAGTTGTGTTTGATATGCGTTTCCCTAAATAGCTTTGCTGTTCGCAGGCGCGGCTTGCCTGGCAAGGTAGGTCGCGATGGCCGGGGCCAGGGCGTCGATCTCTGTTTCCAGTTGCTGCCGCAATTCGGCCAGAACGCCTGCATCCGCATGTTCTGCGGCAGACTCCAGTCGCGCGCAGGCGCTTTGCGCGCGCATCGCGCCGATGTAGCCGACGCTGCTCTTGAGTCTGTGGCTCACCGCCTTGATGCGTGCCGTGTCGCTGGTCTTGATGGCCTCGGCAATTTCGTGCCGGTCCGTGTTCATCTGCTCGCTCACGATGGGCAGAATCATCAGCAGGATGGACATGTCCCCATCCATTAGCGCCAGAGCCGCCGCCGTATCAAGCAGTGCAGTCTGGTTCATCGGAGCAGGTGTCAAGTTTGCGCTGAGCGGCTGATTCTCTTGCTGCAGGCGCCGTTGCCTCGGGCAGCCAGAGGGTCACCGTCGTGCCTTGTCCGAGAGTGCTCTCGACCGAGACCTGGCCGCCGTGAATGTCCACGATCTTCAGAACGATGGACAGCCCCAAGCCTGTTCCCGGCGTCTGGCCGGACTGGTCGCCCCGGTAGAAGCGCTCGCAGCAGCGCTGCTGTTGTTCCGGGCTCATGCCCATGCCGCAGTCCTTGACCGCGATGCCGAGCATGCGCAGGTCGCCGTCTTCTTTGTCGTGAAAACTGATGCTCACGTCTTTGCCGGCGGGCGAGTAGGCATAGGCGTTGGCAATCACATGGCGGATGGCTTGTCCCAACTTCTTCTGGTCAGCGCTCACGCGCAAGGCGCCCGTGCGCAGATGCAGCACGGGTGCCTGCCGATCCTCGGGGCAGGCGCAGTCGAGGAGGGCGTTGTTGGTGATATCGATCAGGCTCAGGCTCTCGAAGCTGAAGTCACTCCCATGACGCGCCTCGATGCCGGCCAGATCGACCAGATCGTCGATGATGGAAGACATCACTCGCGCCTGCCTATGGATGGTCGTTGTCACATCCTGCCGGGTCTCCTCGTCCAGGTCGTGCATCGACAAGACTTCGGAAAAGCCGAAGATGCTGGCCATGGGCGTGCGCAGTTCGTGCGCGGCCAAGGAGAGGAACTCGCTTTTCATCCGGTCGACTTCCATCATTTGGCTGATGTCGTGGAAGTAGAGCACCTGCGACAGGGCCTTGCCAGGATTCTGCCGGCGCCGGACCTCGAGCATGCGGCCGGCCGGAACCGTTAACTCCAGGCACAGCGGGTCGGCATCGTCAGCGCTCCCTGAGCCTGTCTCCTGAAACCAGTCATCGGCGTCTTGCAGGCCGGGCGAGGCGACGCACAAATCGAGCAGCGCCCTCAGGAAGGCCTGCCGGTCAAGGCCGATGAGCTTGTCGCCGCTCAGGCCGGTCATGCGCGTGAAGGCGCTGTTCACGTGCTTCACCTTGTTGTCCTGATCGAAGGAGACAAAGCCGTCGGGCGACAGGGCGAAAATGGCATCGAGTTGCGTGGTCTGCTCCATGAGCTTTGCCGTGCGCTCGGTCACCAGGGATTCCAGGTGATCGCGGTGGCTCTCCACGCTTTTTCTGAGTTCCTCCCGTTCCAGAAGATTGCTGATCCGCTGGCGGGCGATGTCGATGTTGAAGGGCTTGGCAATGTAGTCGGCAGCGCCCAAGGCCAGGCCTTTGCTCTCCGAAGCGAAGTCGCCCAATGCGGTCAGGAAGATCACCGGAATCATCCGGAGTCTTTCATCCGCCTTGAGTCTGCGGCAGGTCTCGTAGCCGTCGATCTGCGGCATCATCACGTCGAGCAGGATCAGATCGGGAGAGGCTTGTCGCGCCAAGGTCAGACCCATCTCCCCCGAGGTGGCGATGACGAGGTCGAAGTCGCGTCCCAGTGCTGCCGCCAGCGTGCGCAGATTCGCCGGGGTATCGTCGATGGCGAGAATGACCGGTTTTTTGTCAGACATTGAGTGCCTCGCTCCAGCCATGGTTACGCGCTGTCCGGCGCAGACTCGCTTGTGCCTGTTCAAAGTGGAAATCTGCCAACAGGCTGCCAGCCACATCGATTTCCGCGGCCGCCCGGGTTCCCGCAACGGCTTCCTGCAAGGCCGCGAAGCGGCCCATGGCAGAGAACTTGTTTTGCGCGAGCAGGGGCAGGATTTCGTTCAGCAGCAGGGCGATGGCCGGAATATCCACGGACCGGGTCGCCGCACCAAGCGCAGCGTCGGTCGCGGCCGTGCCTGGCGCCGGCTGCAGCCACCTGTCGAGTGCCGTGATGAGGGCGGCCAGCGCGAGCGGTTTGGTCAAGACCTCGTCCATGCCCGCAGCGAGGCAGCGTAGCCGGTTTTCCTCAAAGGCATCGGCCGTGAGGGCGAGGATGGGGCGGCGAACGCGTCCCTGTTCTGCTTCCCACTGGCGTATGCGTGCGGTGGCGACATAGCCATCCATGACAGGCATGTGCAGATCCATCAGGATGATGTCCGCCGGATCGCCTTCGGTGATCGCTGCCAAACCTTCTTGCCCGTCCTCTCTCATGGTCACCGTCAGACCCAACTTGCTCAGCATCGCCTGGATCACCATGCGGTTGGCCAGGCCATCCTCGATCACCAGCACGCGGCCGGAGAATTGCGCGAGTGCAGCGCCGCGCTGCGCTTGGATCGGGCC
Source organism: uncultured Sterolibacterium sp. (assembly GCA_903930535.1). GTDB lineage: Bacteria > Pseudomonadota > Gammaproteobacteria > Burkholderiales > Rhodocyclaceae > CAIYYX01. Next base: position 2,879 of record CAIYYX010000171.1, read on the forward strand.
TGGGGCCTTCTTTGCGGTGTCGAGCCCGGCACGGATGCGGAACCAGAAGCGCGAGCCTTGTCCGACTTGGCTCTCAACGCCAACCTCGCCGCCCATCAGCTTGGCCAGGTTGCTTACGATGGCCAGGACCTGGCCGGTACCGCCATAGCTGCGCGTGATGCTCGCGTCGGTTTGCGAGAAGCGCTGGAACAGGAGCGAGCGCTTGTCTTCGGGAATACCCACCCCGGTGTCCTCGACGCTGAATTCGAGCAGGGCTGTTTTTTCGTCAGATTCGATTTCCCGCACTTCCAAGCGGACCCTCCCCTGATCGGAGAACTTGATCGCGTTGCCAACCAGATTGGCGAGCATCTGCAGCAGGCGGGCGGGGTCGCCCAGATAGCTCCGGGGTTGGCCGATCGAACCGGACTCGATGGACAGACCCTTGCTGCGGGCGACCTCGGCGAAGAGTGCCCGGGTTTCCTGGATCAAGTCGTTTGGCGAGAAGGCGATGGCTTCGAGTTCGACCTTGCCGGCTTCAATCTTCGAGATGTCGAGAATGTCGTTGAGCAGGGTGATCAGCGTCTTCCCGCAAGCGAGTATGGTCCTGACGCACTCAGCCTGTTCGGAACTGTTGATATCGGGCAACATGAGTACCTGCGCCATGCCCAGGATGCCGTTCATCGGTGTCCTGATCTCATGGCTCATGGTCGCGAGAAAATTGCTCTTGGCGATATTTGCCGCCTCGGCGGCTGCCAGGGCCGCGCGCAAGTCAGCCGCAACCGCCCGGCGTTCGGTGATGTCCTCCTTGACCGCTACATAATTGATCAACTCGCCCTGGTCGTTATACACGGGAGAGATCGAGGCCTGTTCCCAAAACAGAGTCCTGTCCTTGCGGCGATTGTGGAATTCACCCTGCCAGGTTTGTCCGGCAAGCAGGGTCGCCCACATCTCCTGGTACTCTTCCTTCGATTTATCTCCAGACTGCAGCATCCTCGGGTTCTTGCCTATGACTTCACTGCGCTGGTAGCCCGTGGCGGTCTCGAACTTTGGATTGACGTAGTCGATGCGGCCACGCGGGTCGCAGATGATGATCGACACCGGACTCTGTTCTATGGCGCGCGACAGGCTCAACAAGGAGTCCGCCGCGAGGCGGCTGTCGGTGAGCCTTACCCGCTCGCTCTCCAGCAAGGCGTCGCTGCGATGTCGCACGGTTTCCAGCAGGCGATTGAAGCCTGCGATCAACTCGCCGACTTCGTCCTGCCGGTGGATGGGCAAGGGTTGCGCCGACTGATCGGCATCGGCCATGGCGGCCAGGGAGTTAACGGCGGCGAGCATGGGTGCGAACTGCCGCCTGAGCAGCCACCAGATCACTGCGCAGGCCAGCAGGGTGCGCAAAATCGCCGCGAAAAACACCCGTTCCTGCAACTCGTTGATGGGCATGAAGGCTTCCGCAGTGGCCACCTGAACCGCGACATACCAGCCGGTCAGGGGAATGCCTTTGGCCGACTGGAGCACTTCGATTCCCAAGGGATTGACCAGGATGCCGCTGCCCTCGTAGCCCGCCATGAAGCGGTCGACCAGCGGAATCTTGCCGGGCGCCGGGCTTGCCTCCATGACCCGGCTCTTGTCGGAGGCAGCGACTATGATCCGGGCATTGGGTGCGACCAGCAGAAAGCTGCCGGTCTTGCCGTAGCTGCCTGCGGTGATGATGTCCAGAAATCCTGGCTGGTTCAGGTTGATGATCCCGGTCAAGGCCCCGATCACCTTGCCCTTGCTGTCGCGTATGGGCACAGCCATGACGACTTCGGGAAAACCCTTCACGGATCGCTGCGGCTTGCCTATGGTCGCTCGGCCCTGCCGGAGCGCGCCGACCAGGTAGTCGCGGTCAGCGTAATTGCTGCCGATGCGTCCCGTCGCCAGCTTTCCTTCGGCGATCGCCGTGCCATCCGCGCCATAGACGACGGTGCCGCCGCTGAACTGCGCCTGAAGCAATTCGCGCTCCGTCAGGCGCGCCTTGAGGGTCGCCGGTTTGTCCGCCATGGCCGGAGCGATTCCGGTTGCGAGTTCTCCCAGTCCTTTCAGGCGCTGTTCGAGTTCCCGGTTGATGTCGGAGGCGACGAAGGAGACCATGGAGAACTGCTGCTCCCCGAGCAGGCGTTGCACATCCTCGCGCAGCGCGTTGTTGGCATAGAAGGCCAGGGACCAGTTGCCGATCAAGAAGACCAGCAGGATCATGATGGTTATTCTGGTCTTGAGCGATTGACGCAGTGAAACTATCGAAGCGATTTAAGTATGCTCCCCAGAGCGTGAATTTACGGGCCAGGCATCAACTGCGCAGCGCATTAAGCAAATGGAACGCTGATCAAGTACAGCTTCATCATTGCGAGGCCTGCAGAGCCGTGGCAATCGCGATGGCGGACTTGATCAGCGTTTCCTTGGACATCCCTAACTATAGTGACATTAATTTAGAATCGTAAGCAGGACGTAAAAATGAAACCCAGGTTTCACTTTTACGCTGCACGCAGACCACAAACCTTCCCGCCAAATCGCGAGCGCAACGGGGTGATTCAGTGCTGGATTCCCGCCAATGCGGGAATGGCAGCGTTACATCGCCAGAGACTCGATATGGGATAGCAGTGCGACTCTCGAGTCGCCCTTGAAATCGTCGAAGCGGATGCTGGCAATAAATGCGCCGTACTTTGACGACAGGCTAACGCGAATGATCTGGCCTGAGGCCGCTATGATGCTCGTTGCCTCGCCTGGATGAGCCCTGGGCAATTCAAGGAAAATGGAAACCTGTTGCTTGGCATGAATGTTGTTGTCGAGGGCCAACTGGCAACTGGACAGGGAAACATCCACTATCTTGCCCTGGTAAGCGACGTTTGTCGCCTTGGCCTGGACCCTGATGACTCCCCGCCAACTCACCGGGTAACGCTTGTCAGCGCGCCGCTCCGTCCTGGTTTCGGCTGCGCCCGCCGCCAGGGCAGGTTTTGCCAGCGCCTTCGGGTATTCCTGGGCGGCGACGTCTGCACCGGGCCTCGCCTTCTTCAGCAGGGCGGCGCCACTCATTGCTCCGTCATCCAGGAGGCACCGGGCAGAAGCCGGGACAGGCTTGCGCTCAGGCTGATGCCCAACTTTTTCGCGTACAGCGTCAATGCGCGGTTGAAAGAGTCCTGACCCCGGAAGTCGCGCGAATCGCCCGCTTCAATGGCCAGCACCTGGCGGCCGGACAGGCCAATTTTTCGCCCCATGTCATGGTGATGCAACCCCACGCGCTGGCGCTCGGCAGACAGGCGCGAACCGATTTCGAATGGTGCAGGTTGCGCGCTTTTGCTCTCTACAGTGATTTCTGACATCCCCTACCCCTTAATCTGTTCAAGGCTCAACGCTATTTGGCCGAATCTCAGGTGCTTCTCAAGTGCTTTCCGCGCAACAAGGCGAGAGGGAAAGAGAGCGTCGTACCCCGATACAGGACGACTGCCCTTTTTATCCCAGGCTGGATTTGCGACAGTATTGAAATTGCCCCGGGGGCGGTCAAGCGCGAAACAAAAGTGAAACCTTTGTTTCATTTTGCTGTATGGTTCTATATCCGATGTTGAAGCGTTGCCCATGACCGAAAACTATTGCACCACCAGTGAAGCGGCTCAACTCCTGGGCGTGTCCCTGCGCACGGCGCAACAATGGGTTGAGAAGGGCTTGCTCGAAGGTTGGAAAACCTCAGGGGGGCACCGGCGCATCAATCGGGATTCCGTGCTGCGGCTGTTGGAGCATCGCCGCGAAGAAGTGGTAGCACCCTTCGCTATTACCGTGCTGATCGTCGAAGATGATGCGGCGCTGCTCAAACTCTACCGGCTGCAGATGTCCCGGTGGCCATTCGAGGCCACCCTCTATACGGCGCCAAATGGTTACGATGGACTGGTGATGGTCGGCGAGGCCGCGCCTGATCTCCTGATTTGCGATCTTCGCCTGCCGGGCGTGAATGGCTTTCAGATCGTGCGTTCCCTGCGCAACATGGAGCGCTACAACGGCATGGCGATCGTCGTCATCAGCGGCCTGCCCCTGGCCGAGATCGACGCGCACGGCGGCTTGCCCCCAGGGGTGGAAATCATGGGCAAGCCCATTGACTTCGCGCGGCTCAAAGACATCGCCACAGAGCTGTGGCAGTGCAATGCCGAGCCTCGCCCCTCATGACCACCTCTTTGCCATAGCGCGCGCGACGACGAACGCGCTCGCAAGGGCCAGGCAATGACGGAGTACCTCCCCCGTCATTGCGAATGCAGCGAAGCAATCTGACGGAGTACCTCCCTCGTCATTGCGAATGCAGCGAAGCAATCTGACGGAGTACCTCTCTCGTCATTGCGAGGAGGGGAACGACGAAGCAATCTGACGGAACACCCCCCTCG
>CAIYYX010000172.1 GCA_903930535.1 uncultured Sterolibacterium sp.
CCGAACTGGACGATGACGCCGGTGGGTTGCTCGACATGGACGATCTCCAGGATGTCTTCCAGGGTCACCGGTTCGAAGTAGAGACGGTCCGAGGTGTCGTAGTCTGTGGATACCGTCTCGGGATTGCAATTGACCATGATGGTCTCGAAGCCGTCCTCGCGCAGCGCCAGCGCGGCATGGACGCAGCAGTAGTCGAACTCGATGCCCTGGCCGATGCGGTTGGGGCCGCCGCCCAAGACCATGATTTTCTTCTTCTGGGTCGGCCGCGCCTCGCACTCTTCCTCATAGGTCGAATAGAGATAGGCGGTGGCGGTGGCGAACTCTGCGGCGCAGGTGTCGACGCGCTTGAACACCGGGCGGATACCCAGGGCGTGTCGGTGGCGGCGCACGGCCGTCTCCGATGAACCCAGGAGCTTGGCCAGGCGCCGATCGGAAAAACCCTTGCGCTTCAGCCCGCGCACTTCCTGGGAATCGAAATCCTTGAGGGTGCGGCCTGCCAGGGCCTGCTCGGTTCTGACGATGTCCTCGATCTGGGCGAGAAACCAGGGATCGATTTTCGTCAGCTGGAAAATTTCCTCGAAGCCAAGACCGTCCCTGAAGGCCTGGCCCAGATACCATATGCGTTCGGGTCCGGGATTGGAAAGTTCGCGCTCGATCTCTTCGCGCTCGGCCTCGATCTCGTCCAGACCATAGACCCCGACCTCCAGCCCGCGCAGCGCCTTCTGCAAGGATTCCTGGAAGCTGCGGCCGATGGCCATGACTTCACCGACCGACTTCATCTGCGTGGTCAGTCTGTCATTGGCCTGGGGAAACTTCTCGAAGGCGAAACGCGGCACCTTGGTGACGACATAATCGATCGAAGGCTCGAAGGAGGCAGGCGTCGCCCCTCCGGTGATGTCGTTGGCCAATTCGTCCAGCGTGTAGCCGATCGCCAGCTTGGCGGCGATCTTGGCAATCGGGAAGCCCGTGGCCTTCGAGGCCAGCGCCGAAGACCGCGAGACGCGCGGATTCATCTCGATGACGATCATGCGGCCGTCTTCCGGATTGATGGCGAACTGCACGTTCGAGCCGCCGGTGTCGACGCCGATCTCGCGCAGCACGGCGATTGAGGCGTTCCGCAGGATCTGGTATTCCTTGTCGGTGAGCGTCTGCGCCGGTGCGACGGTGATCGAGTCGCCGGTATGCACACCCATGGGGTCGAGGTTCTCGATGGAGCAGACGATGATGCAGTTGTCCTTCTTGTCCCTGACCACCTCCATCTCGAATTCCTTCCAGCCGACCAGAGACTCCTCGATCAGGAGTTCCTTGGTGGGACTGGCTTCCAGTCCGCGCTCGCAGATGGTGACGAATTCTTCGCGATTGTAGGCGATGCCGCCGCCCGCCCCGCCCATGGTGAAGGATGGCCTGATCACCGCCGGGAAACCGATGCCCGCCTGCACCTGGAAGGCCTCTTCCATCGAGTGGGCGATGCTGGAGCGGGCGGAACCCAAACCGATCCTGGTCATCGCCCGCTTGAATTTCTCGCGGTCCTCGGCCTTGTCGATGGCCTCGCGACTAGCGCCTATCATCTCGACGCCGTACTTTTCCAGGACGCCGTGCTTGGCCAGATCCAGCGCACAGTTCAGCGCCGTCTGTCCGCCCATGGTCGGCAAGAGCGCGTCGGGGCGCTCCTTGGCAATGATGTTCTCCACCACTTGCCAGGTGATGGGTTCGATATAGGTGACGTCCGCCGTGCCAGGATCCGTCATGATGGTCGCCGGATTGGAATTGACCAGGATGACCTTGTAGCCTTCCTCGCGCAGCGCCTTGCACGCCTGCGCCCCGGAATAGTCAAACTCGCAGGCCTGGCCGATGACGATGGGGCCGGCACCGATGATGAGTATGCTTTGTATGTCGCTGCGTTTTGGCATGGTGTCTAGCTCAGTGTCGCGCTGGCGAGTTTGGCGCCGAAGCCGATGAACAGCGCGCCGACCCCGCCCGTGGCTGCCGCCGCCAGACTGCGGCGGCTCCTGAACTGTCCGGCCAGGCGGGCGCCGCCGAATATCAGCAAGGAAAGGTAAGTCGCGCTGATGATCTGGCAGATCGCACCCAGCAGCAGAAAAGGCAGGGCCGGATAGGGATAGCCGGGATCGACGAACTGGATGAAGAAGGAAATGAAGAACAGAATCGCCTTGGGGTTCACCAGGCTGATCATGAGTGCGCTGTGGAAGGGGCGCGCAGTGTCCTTGACCTCCAATGCCGCGACGGCCGCACCCCGCCAGCTGCCCCAGGCGCTCTTCAGAAGGCCCGCGCCCAACCAGGCGAGATAGGCGGCGCCGGCAAATTTTGCAACCATGAACAGCGACGGGTTTGCGCGCAGCAGCGATGCCGCGCCGGTCGCCGAGAGCAGCATCAGGATGCTGTCGCCGAGGAAGATGCCGCAGGCGCCCTGATAGCCCTGGCGGATGCCGCGTCGCGAAGCGACCGAGAGCACATAGAGGGAATTCGGGCCGGGCAGGAGCACGATGAATATCGTGCCCAGCACATAGGTCCAGATATCGGTGACGCCCATCATTTCGTCATCAGCCCGATGAAACGGTCGAACAGGGGGGCGAGATCGTGCGGTCCGGGACTGGCTTCAGGGTGGCCCTGAAAGGAGAAGGCCGGCACGTCGGTGCGGGCAAGGCCTTGCAGGCTGCCGTCGAAGAGCGAGACATGGGTCGTGCGCAGATTGGCCGGCAGCGTCTTCTCATCCACGGCGAAGCCGTGGTTCTGGCTGGTGATCGCGACGCGCCCGCTGTCCAAATCCTTGACCGGGTGATTGGCGCCATGGTGGCCGAACTTCATCTTGATGGTCTTGGCGCCCGAGGCCAGGGCCAGGAGTTGGTGGCCCAGGCAGATGCCGAAGGTCGGTATCCTGCGCGCGAGCAGTTCGCGTATGGCGGCAATGGCGTAGTCGCAGGGCTCGGGGTCGCCCGGGCCGTTGGAGAGGAAGACCCCGTCGGGTTGGAGCGCCAGGACATCTGCGGCTTTGCTGGCAGCAGGCACGACGGTGAGCCTGCAGCCGCGCGAAGCGAGCATGCGCAGTATGTTGCGCTTGACGCCGAAATCATAGGCGACCACGTGAAACTTCGGATTTGTTTGGGCGGGATAGCCCTTGCCCAGTTGCCACTCGCCCTCATTCCATGCGTAGGACTTATCGACACTGACCACCTTGGCCAGATCCATGCCGGCGAGTCCGGGGAAGGCTCTGGCCTTGGCAATCGCCGCGGCTTCGTCAATCGAGTCACCCAAATGCGCTCCCGAAACCAGGCAGCCGCCCTGGGCGCCGCCTTCGCGCAGGATGCGGGTCAGCTTGCGCGTGTCTATGTCGGCGATGGCAACGACGTTCTCCGACTTCAGATAGGCGTCCAGCGTCTGCTCGGAGCGCCAGTTGGAGGCGATGAGCGGCAAGTCGCGGATCACCAGGCCGGCGGCAAAGACCTTTGCCGACTCGCAATCCTCGCGGTTGATGCCGGTATTGCCGATATGGGGGTAGGTCAGGGTGACGATCTGCCGGCAGTAGGAGGGATCGGTGAGGATCTCCTGGTAGCCCGACATCGAGGTGTTGAACACCACCTCGCCTGCGCTCTCGCCTTCTGCGCCTATGCCCCGGCCGCGAAATACCGTCCCGTCGGCAAGTGCAAGAATGGCGGACGGGAACTGTTTCACGATCAGGCTCCTGGAACGGCGAGAGGCGTTTCCTCTAGATGTGCAAAGCGGGAAGGGCCTACACCCCTCCCGCTCTTGCAACCTGAAAAATTATACGGGAATCGGCCCCTCCGGGCAAGCTCTGCCGCCGATTCGGATGGCGGCAGGGGGTGCTAGGAGCGCAGCCCCAGCACGTCCTGCATGTCGAATAAGCCGCGCGTTTTCCCCTTCATGAAGCGCGCCGCACGCAGGGCGCCGGCGGCATAAGGCGTGCGGCTGCCCGCCTTATGGGTGATCTCGATGCGCTCGCCGGTACCGGCGAAGAGCACCGTGTGGTCACCGACGATGTCGCCAGCGCGCACCGTGGCAAAGCCTATGGTTGTCTCCTTGCGGGGGCCGGTGTAGCCCTCGCGGCCGTAAACGGCGCATTCGGCCAGGTCCCTGCCGAGTGCGGACGCCACCACCTCGCCCATGCGCAAGGCCGTTCCGGAAGGCGCATCCACCTTGTGACGGTGGTGCGCCTCGCTGATCTCGACGTCATAACCCTCGTTCAGCACCCGCGCCGCAACATCGAGCAGGCGGAACACCAGATTGACCCCGACCGCCATATTGGGTGCGAACACGATGGGAATATCGCGCGAGCCGTCCTGAATGGCGAGCTTGCCCTCGGTGGAGAAGCCCGTGGTGCCGACCACCATATGCACGCCAAGGCGGCGGCAAACCTCGAGATGGGAGAGTGTGCCCTCAGGCCGGGTGAAGTCGATCAGGCAGTCGACGAGGCCCAGGGCGCTGGCGAAGTCGTCGGTCACCATGACCCCGCAGGGCGCGCCTGTCAATTCTCCGGCATCCCGCCCGAGATAGGCGCTGCCGGGAATGTCCAGCGCGGCGGCGAGCACCGTGTCTTCCGCCGCGGCGATCGCTTCTATCAGGGTTCGGCCCATGCGGCCGGAGGCCCCGGCGACGGCAATCCTTAATTTTTCCATGTTTATTTGACGCTCTGTCCCGTGCCGGACTCGGCCGCTACGACGTCGCCGGTCACACGCACGAGCTTGCCCTCGGCGAAGTACACCACGACGCGGCGCTGCTGCACCTCGCCGTGACCCGGCTGGAAGCGGTAGATGTAATCCCAGCGGTCGCCATGGAACATGTCAGCGACCAGCGGCGTCCCCAGGATGAAGCGCACCTGGTCCTTGGTCTGGCCGGTCTTCAACTGGGCGACCATTTCCTGGGTGACGAGGTTGCCCTGGCGCACGTCGATGCGATAAGGCGTCAGTCTCGAGGTGACGTCCGGCATATTGGAGCATGCCGCAAGGAGAATCAGGGCGAGCAGAGTAAAGCGTTTCATGGGGAGTCACCTGCGAACTGGAATTTCCAATGGATGGCGAAAACTATATCATAAGCCCGTCACTTCGCCGGCAGCATGAGTCCATGAGCAACTCCCAAGACCTGAAGAACATCGGCCTGAAGGTGACCATCCCGCGCCTGAAAATACTCGACCTGTTCCAGCATACCGCCTCCCGCCACATGACGGCCGAGGATGTCTATCGCCACCTCATCAACGAGGGCATGGACATCGGCCTGGCGACCGTCTATCGCGTGCTGACGCAATTCGAGCAGGCCGGCCTGCTGCAACGGCATTACTTCGAGTCGGGCAAGGCGGTGTTTGAACTCAACGAGGGCGGCCATCACGATCACCTCGTCTGCCTGCAATGCGGGAAAGTGGAGGAGTTCTATGATGCCGAGATCGAGAAGCGGCAGAACGAGGTCGCGAAAAGCCGCGGCTTCGCCATCAGCGAGCATGAGTTGTACATCTACGCGGACTGTCTGACCCAGGATTGCCCGAACAAGAAACAGGCTTCTGTGTAGATCGGCCTTTAGGCCGACGACGCGATTGTCGGCCGACCTACCGAACCTAGCCGGCGAGCAATTCGGCGGCGTGCTTTCTTGTTGTCTCGGTGATCTTGACCCCGCCCAGCATGCGCGCCAGCTCGTCGATGCGCTCGGTCTGGGTGAGAGGCGTGACCCGGGACTGCGTCGTTCCGTCCTGCTCGATCTTGGCGACCGACCACTGCCAGTCTGCACGCGCCGCCACCTGGGGCAGATGGGTGACGCAAAGAACCTGACGGCTTTGCCCCAGTTCGTGCAGCATGCGCCCGACGATCTCGGCCACACGCCCGCCGATGCCGACATCGACTTCATCGAAAATCAGCGTCGGCACGCGGCCCGCCTGACTGGCGATCACCTGAATGGCCAGACCGATGCGCGATAACTCGCCGCCCGAGGCCACCTTCGCCAGAGGCCGCAACGGCTGGCCGGCGTTCGCCGAGACCATGAAGCAGACGCTCTCCAGACCGTAGGATGCGCCCTCCTCGAGTTTCTCCAGTTCGATCTCGAAGCGGCCCCCCGCCATCGCCAGCTGCTGCATCGCTGCGGTGACAGCCTTGGATAGTTCGGCAGCCATTTTGTCCCGGCCTTTGGAAAGTTTCCCTGCCGCCGTCTGGTATTCCTTCTGCGCGGCCGCCTCGCGCTCGGCCAGGAGGGCCGCATCGGCCATGAGGGTCAGTTCATCCAGGCGCGTCAAGATCGAACTCAACTGCTGTGGCAGGTCTTCCGGCATCACGTGGTGCTTGCGCGCGAGAGCCATCACCGCGGCGATTCTGCCATCGAGTTCGGCCAGCTGCTTGGGCTCGAAGTCCAGCCTTCCCTGATAGTGACGCAGGGCATGGCCTGCCTCCTGCAGCTGGATGTGCGCGCTCTCCAGGAGATCGAGGGGCTCCTTGATCCCGTCATCGAAGTCCACCAGGGAGCGCAGCCTGGACAGGATGGCCTCCAGCTGCGTTGCCAGACCCAGATCGCCATCGTCCAAGGCGGCCATCGCTGCTTCGCTGCCCTCGATCAGGCTCGCGGCATGGGAGAGGCGGCGGTGCTCGCGGTTGATTTCCTGCCATTGGTCAGCCCAGCCCTCTGGCGCCAGGGCGAGAGACTGCAATTCCTTCATCTGGAATTCCAGCATCTCGCGTTCGCGGGCAGTAGCTTGCGCGTCGCGTTCGGCATGGAGGCGGGCATCTTGTAGCTTTTTCCAGGCGCGAAACTTCTCCGCCACCTCGCGCGCCGACAGGGTCAGCCCCGCGTGGGCGTCGAGCAGACCGCGCTGCGCATCCGGCCGCAACAGGGATTGATGGGCATGCTGACCGTGGATGTCGGCCAGGAAATCCGCCGCCTCGCGCAGCTGCGCCAGGGTCGCCGGAGCGCCATTGACATAGGCGCGCGAGCGGCCGCCGGAGTCCACCAGGCGGCGCAGCAGGATGGCCTCTTCGTCGCAGGAAAAGCCGCTGCTGCTAAGCCAGTCAGATAAAGGCGAGCTGGCTTGGACATCGAATTCCGCGACAACCTCCGCGCGCTCGCGCCCGGAGCGCACGACGCCGGCGTCGGCGCGTTCGCCAAGCGCCAGGGACAGAGCGTCGATCAGGATGGACTTGCCCGCCCCCGTCTCGCCGGTGAGCGTGCCGAAGCCTTTGGAGAACTCCAGTTCCAGGCTGTCTACAATGACGAAATCGCGGATGAAAAGGCGGCGCAGCATGGCGAACTGTTCAGCGTCTTGGGCTGGAACTCCAGTTCAGCTTCTCGCGCAGCATCGCCAAGTAGCTGTAGCCTGGAGGGTGAAGCAAGGTGATGGCGTATTGCGAACGGGCGATGCGCACGCAATCGCCGGCAATCATGTCGAAGCGCATCTGGCCATCGAAGTGGATGCGCGCATCATGAGGCGGCACCAGCATGATCTCTATCTTGCTCTGGTCGCACAGGGTGATCGGCCTGTTGGACAGCGCATGAGGACACAGTGGCACCAGCGCGATGCCGGGCACTGCGGGGTGAAGTATCGGTCCGTTGGCAGAAAGGGCGTAGGCGGTCGAACCTGTCGGAGTGGCGACGATGACGCCATCGGCGCGCAACAAATAAATGAACTCTCCGTCAATTTTGACTTCCAGTTCGATCATGCGGCCGATATCGCCCTTGTTCACCACCACGTCGTTCAGGGCCAGGGTATGGAAAACGCGCAGGCCGCCGCGCACCACCTCGATGTCCAGCAGGTGGCGCTGTTCGCTTGAGAACTCGCCGTTGAGCAGCACGCTGATGGCCGCTATCATGTCCTGGCAGGCGATGTCGGTCATGAAGCCCAGTCGCCCCTGGTTCACCCCGACCAGAGGCACGCCGTATTGGGCAAGGCGGCGCGCGGCGTTCAACATGGTGCCATCGCCGCCCAGGACGACGGCCAGGTCCGCCTCGGCGCCCAGGTTCTCGTAGGATGCAACACGATAGCCGTTGGCGCCGACCGATAAGGCGGTACCCTCCTCTATCAGCACCTCGATGCCGCGACCGTGCAGAAAAGCGGCCAGAGTAAGCAGGGGACCGGCAATTTCCTGACTCTGGTACTTGCCGATCAGCGCTACCTTGCTAAATTCCTTGTCCATGGCCGAAATTAAACCACAAACCCCAGCACCCTTCACCGACAAGCGTTATAAAATAAATCCCATGTTGGACAAGCGCGCCCAGACCCTGCTCAAGACCCTGATCGAACGCTATATCGCGGAAGGTCAGCCGGTCGGCTCGCGCACGCTCTCGCGCCACTCCGGCCTCGAGCTCTCGCCGGCGACGATCAGGAACGTCATGTCCGACCTCGAGGAGATGGGCTTCATCGCCAGTCCCCACACCTCGGCCGGGCGCGTGCCGACGCCGCGCGGCTACCGCCTGTTCGTCGATTCCCTGCTCACGGTGCGGCCTCTGGCCGAGGCCGACCTCTCGGAGCTCACCGACGCGATCCAGCCCGACCAGCCGCAGCGCCTGATCAGCCAGGCATCCCAGCTAATCTCCCAGCTCACCCACTTCGCCGGTGTCGTCATCACGCCGCGCCGGCAGCAGCCGCGCATCCGCCAGATAGAGTTCCTCCATCTTTCCGAGAAACGCATCCTGCTCATCATCGTCACCGAGAGCGGCGACGTGCAGAACCGCATCCTGTTCACGCAGCGCGCCTACAGCCCGTCTGAGCTCACCGAGGCGGCGAACTACCTCAACCAGAACTGCGCCGGCCTCGATTTCGCGCAGGTCAAGAACCGCCTCCACGACGAACTGCATCAGCTGCGCACCAGCATGACCGAACTCATGACCGCCGCCTTGGACGCCAGCGGCCAGGCGATTTCGGAGACCTCGGCGCAGTATGTGATCTCGGGCGAGCGCAATCTGCTCGAGGTGGAAGATCTCTCGTCGAACATGAGCAGGCTGCGCGAACTGTTCGCTCTGTTCGAACAGAGGACCAGCCTGGTGCAGCTCCTCGATGTCGGCAACCGCGCCGACGGCGTGCAGATATTCATCGGCGGCGAGTCCGGCATCGCCCAGTTGGACGAATGCAGCGTGATCGCCGCCTCCTTCGAGGTCGCGGGCCAGGTAATCGGATCCGTCGGCGTCATAGGCCCGACGCGGATGGCCTACGAGCGCATGATCCCGATCGTGGACATCACCGCCAAGCTGCTCTCCAGCGCGCTCTCAGCCCAGTAGGAACACATATGTCGCGCTATACACCCGAGCCTGCCCACACTCACGGCGGTGGCGTTAAAACCGCAGTGCTGCTGGCCAACCTCGGCACGCCGGAAGCGCCGACGGCACAGGCATTGCGCCGCTATCTCGGCGAATTCCTCTGGGATCCGCGCGTGGTCGAGATTCCGCGCCCGCTCTGGTGGCTGATTCTGCACGGCATCATCCTCAGGCTCAGACCAAAACAGTCTGCGAAAAAATACGCCAAGATCTGGACGCCTGAAGGCTCGCCGCTGAAAGTCCATACCGAGCGCCAGGCCAAGCTTTTGCGCGGGGCTTTAGGCGCAGCCGGGTATAAGGATATCGTCGTCGCCTGGGCGATGCGCTACGGCGAACCCTCGATCAAAGCCACGCTGGACCGGCTGAAGGCCGAAGGCGTTGGCCGCATCCTGATACTCCCTCTTTATCCGCAGTACGCCGCCAGCAGCACCGCCAGCGTCTTCGACGCGGTGGCGACATGGTTGAAGCGCAGCCGCAACGTCCCGGAGTTGCGCTTCATCAGGAACTTCCATGACGACCCCGGCTACATCGCCGCCCTGGCCGCCAGCGTCAATGAGTACTGGGTCAGGCACGGCAAGCCGGACAAACTGGTGATGAGTTTCCACGGCCTGCCCCGCTACTCGCTGACGAAGGGCGACCCCTATCACTGCGAGTGTCACAAGACGGCCAGGCTGCTGGCGGAGAAACTGGCGCTCACCGAGGACCAGTGGCAACTCACCTTCCAGTCGCGCTTCGGCCGCACCGAATGGCTCAAACCCTATACCCAGCCGACGCTCGAGGAACTCGGCCGCGCCGGCGTGGGGCGGGTCGATGTGATCTGCCCGGGCTTCGTCGGCGACTGCCTGGAGACACTTGAGGAAATCGCCATCGAAGCCCGCGCCGCCTACCTCATGGCCGGCGGCGGCGAGTTCCATTTCATACCCTGCGTGAACGAACGCGACGACTGGATCGCGGCCCTGGCCGATCTCTCACGGGAACATCTGGGCAACTGGCTGACTCTTCCGGCCACGGCCGACCCGGCCAGTGCCGCGCGCGCCAAGGCGCTGGGCGCCGATGCCTGAAGAAGGTCGCGTCATGGCTGACTTTCCCCGGCGACAAGGTATGTCCACAGCGCTAAGACATCGTCAGGCTTGAGCACTTCGTCCCACGGCGGATTGGTCATACGCCTGCCGTGGCGGGTCGCAGTGACGGAAACGAAGCAATCCAAGATCGCCACGCCCCTCTGGGGCTCGCGATGACGGGCTTATTCACACAACCCCTATGCAGCCGCCCGTGTTGCGTGACCCTCCCTCTCTCAACGCACGCCCGTCATGACACGGTAAATCGCATCGACAATTCGCTTCTGCGACGGGATCACTTCGTCCTCAAGCTTATCGTTGTAGGGCATGGGCACGTCGAGCGCATGCACCCGCTCGACCGGGGCATCGAGCCAGTCGAAAGCCTTCTCCATAGCTAGAGCGGAGATCTCCGCGCCAAACCCGCAGGTCTTCCAGGCCTCGTGCACGACGACCAGACGGTTCGTCTTGCGGATCGAGTTGAGGATGGTCTCCTCGTCGAGCGGGCGTATGGTGCGCGGGTCTATCACTTCGACGCTGATCCCCTCGCGCTCCAGGCTGGCGGCAGCCGCTAGAGCCCGCAACACCATCTGCTGAGTCGCCACCACAGTCACATCGCTGCCTTCCCTTCTGACCGCAGCCTTACCAAGAGGAATGGTGTAGTACTGCTCGGGAACCGGCATCGGCAATGTGGAGTACAGGGCCTTGTGCTCCAGGAAAATAACGGGGTTGTCATCACAAATAGCCGCCGCCAGCAGCCCTTTGGCGTCATAAGGATTTGAAGGCGCAACCACGATCAGACCGGGGATATGGGCAAACCATGACTCCAGGCTCTGGCTGTGCTGCGCCGCCATGCGGATACCTCCGCCTTGCGGCCCTCGGATGACAAAGGGGACTTTGGCGTTGCCGCCATTCATGAAGCGGAACTTGGCAGCCTGGTTGACCAGCATGTCCATCATGAGTGCGACGAAGTCGAAAATCTGCACCTCGACGACGGGGCGCATTCCGGCGATCGCCGCGCCCACCCCGGCCCCGCAAAACGTCGCCTCAGAAATCGGCGTGTCGCGCACCCGCTCCAGGCCGAACTTCTCGGCCAGGCCCTTCGTTGCCTGAAAAATGCCGCCCGTCTCGGCGACGTCTTCGCCCATGATGAAAACCGACGGGTCGCGTTCCATGGATTGTGAAAGACTCTCCGCGATGGCCTGAGCAAAACTCAGCTTGCGCTCGCCCGTTGCTCCCGGCTCAGCCGACGTGTTCGACTGAGAAGGCGCATAGACCGCCGTGGCGAAGATCTTCGAAGTCGGCTCGGGACTGGACTCGGCAAACGCCACGGCAGCGTCCAGTTCCTGCAGCACCCTGGAGCGGATCGCCTGCAGCCTTTCGTCTGGGATGGATGAATGAGTGCCGATATAATTCTCCATATGCAAGATGGGATCCCTGTCCTTCCACATCTGCATCTGCTCGGCGCTGCGCGGATCCTGCAGGTTCGCGCGCACGCTGTGTTGTCCCCAGCGCCAGGTCATCGCCTCGACCAGACTGGGGCCCTTGCCTTGGCGAGCCTTGCGCACCGCCTCGCCCACCTCGCGATACACTTCGACCGCATTGTTCCCATCTATCGTCTTGCCGGACATGCCGTAGGAAATCGCTCTTGTGGCGATCTGCTTAACCGATGTGGTTCGGGTAAAGGCCGTGGTCAGCGCATATTGATTGTTCTCGCAGACGAACACCATCGGCAGATTCCAGGCCGCCGCCAGATTCATGGTCTCGTGAAACACGCCCTGATTCGCCGCTCCGTCGCCGAAGAAGGCAACCGCCACCCTATCCTCGCCGCGCAGCTTGGCCGCCAGAGCGGCGCCGGCCCCCAAAGGCATGGTGGCGCCAACGATGCCGTTGGCGCCCAGAATGTTCAGTTCGAGATCGGCGATGTGCATGGACCCGCCCAGGCCGCGGCCGTAACCGGTTTCGCGCCCCATGAGTTCGGCCATCATTCTGTCCAGGCTGGCGCCCTTTGCGATGCAATGCCCGTGCCCGCGGTGATAGCTGCCGACGTAGTCTTGCGGCAACAGACTAGCGCAGGTGCCGGCAGCAATCGCCTCCTGGCCGACGTAGAGATGCGCCGTTCCCTTGACAGCGCCGCTCTTGAAGAGTTCTTCCGTCTTTTGCTCGAAGGTGCGAATGCGGAACATCGTTTGATAAAGAGACAACAAGACCTCGTCGCTCACGGGCGAAGCTTCCAATTTGAGCTCTTGCACTACGCCGACTTTTCCACTTTTCATTTTCAATCTCCACTAAATGTGTATGGCTTGATCGTACGCCTGCAGCACCGCCTCATGCATCGCCACAGGATTGATCGGATGCGGGAGGAGGGTGCCCATCAGTACTGCTCGGTGGTCTCCAGATTCTTGCCGATGACCATCGGGTCTGCTTTGGAAGTCGTCATAGCCGGGTCCTAGGCGAGAATCATCAGAGGCTGCTCTATGCAGCTGCTTGTGGCGCATTTTCTTTAGACGTGGTCTCGCCCGCGGACAGCAGTTCTCCGATCACGCTACCCATCTTGGCTTCAACACCTGCGGCCACCTTATGCCAAGTCTGTATCGTTGCCTGTGTGGCGTCGGAGGCAATCTCCGGAATGCGTAGCAAGATGGGCATGTAGTTTGGTGTTGTCTATAGCGTGGTAGAAGAAGGATCCGTCGCGCCGCGTCCAATAATACTGCCATTGCCCACCGGCGAACCCACTCAGATCCCGGCCATGTTTACATACTTCATCACAAGAAAATCCTGGCGCAGAAGCAGGGAAACGCTGAGCAAGTACAAGCACGTCATTGCGAGGCCCGCAGAGCCGTGGCCATCGCAGTGACGGACTTATTCAGACATTCCCAAGGCGCTCACTTCTCCTCGATCAGCCATTGGCGCAACCAGTTTGCCGCTTCGGTCGCGGCAATTCCCAGATGATCCAGATTATCGTACACGCTCATGTGCGTGCTCTTTCCCTGGACGAATAGCTTCTTCTTGGTGGTCGGGATTTCGTTGAAGGCCGGAATCTCGATTTCCCAGCTCGTCAGATCGTCGCCCTGTGCGACGACCATCAGCGTCGGCGTATCCAGGATCCGCGGCAGATAGGGGTGTACGTTGTAGGTCCACAGGAGTTCGGTGGAGGCTATCGTGCTGTAGTGCTCGTGGCGCGGCGCGACCGTCTCCTTGATCTTCATGAACACCGGCTTGGTTTCCGGGTGCGGCCAGTTCACTATCTCCTTCTTCGGATCGCCGGAATGGGGAATCGTGCGATGCTTCCCCGTAAGGTAGCGCAAGCGCCGCTCTTCCTGCACGAAGGCAGTGATTTCCCGAAACCCGACGGTACCGTGGTCGCGCATCTGGCTGTACCAGCCGTCGATTACCGGAAGATGGGAAACGATGCACTTCACCCGCCAGTCTATCGCGCCGACGATCAGCGAGTGACCGCCGCTGTAGGAGATACCCCATACCCCAATGCGCTCCGGGTCGAGGATGCCCTTGAACCTCTCGTCATAGCTGACCGCGTCGATCGCCGAGCGATAGTCGGCGATCTGCTTCCACGGATCGAGGTGCTGGCGCGGCTCGCCATCGCTCGCCCCGCAGTGGCGGTAGTCGAATACCAGGGCCGCCACGCCAGCACGCACGATGTACTTGGCGTATTCCGGCTGCGCAAGCTCTTTCACGTAACACCAGCCGCCGCCCATGACAACGACCGGCCAGGGCCCCTTGCCTTCTGGCGTGTAGAGATCGGCGCGGATCTTCTCCGAGGGAACTTCGCTGTTGAACTCTATTTCCATTTTGTTCATCTCGTGCTCCTTCTTATTGATTGAAAGCCGCCCCACTATAAGAGGGACGGTTGGGAATCGTCAAACTCGGCTGGATCGACACAGCGCTTGCGACAGGTCATGAGCCCCGCCGCAGGGGGAACGGTGAGGTATGCCCTGAAGCACCCGAAGAGACCCGCATCAGGTCAGCAGCCAGCCGCCGTCCACGCCCAGATTGACACCGTTGATCCCCTGATTGTCGAGAAGGAACAGCGCCGACCCGGCCACCTCATCCATCGTCACCAGGCGACCCAACGGCGTACGCGCGACAACGCGCTGCAGCACCTCCGGCGGCTTACCGCTCCATGCCGGGCTGTCGCCGACGATACCCGGGTGAATGGCGTTGACGCGTATGGGCGCGAGTTCGATGGCGAGCGTCTTCACCATGGCGTTGACGCCCCCATTCACTGTCGTGACGGTCGTCGAACCGGGATAGGGCCTCTCCTTCGCCAGACCGCCAAAGAGAACGATGGACGCGTCCTTCGTGAACCGCTCCGCGAGAACGTGCACGACCTCGATGTAGCCCACCAGTTTGAGCACCACCAGGCGCGTTGCACGGTCGACGTCGAGCTTGCGCACGCCGTTGTCGTCGCGCTCGATGGCGGCGATGACCAGGTGCTTCACGCTTCCCACGTCGGCTAGCTTGCCGGCGATTTCTCCTGGAATTGCCAGATCGACGCCCAGGCCTCTAACTCTGGGGCCGATCTCTGCCGCAACTTTCTGCGCACGCGCCTGATCGCGTCCCGTGATGATCACCGTCTCGCCGCGGGCGGCGAGCATGGTCGCAAGCTGCCGACCCAGACCGGAAGTACCCCCTATAATGACTGCGTTGCTGTTCATGTTTTCTCCTTTAAAAAGTCTACGCAAGCTAGGCGCCGAGATAGTAAGTCTTGACGAGTTCGTTCTGCTGCAGCTCCACAGCGCTGTGCCCGTGGAAGACGACCTCCCCGCGCACGATGATATAGCCACGATCGGCGATACGTATCGCCTGATGCAGGTTCTGCTCGGCCATGAGGACGGTCATGCCGCGAGCCCCACCGAAGGCTCGTCGACCAACAGGAGCTTCGGCTCCGACATCAGGGCACGGGCGATCGCCACCATCTGCTGCTGCCCGCCGGACATCGAGCCGGTGCCGGCGCTCCTTGAGCAAGGGAAACGCGCCGTAGCAAAACTCCAGATTGCGGCCGATCAAGGCGCTCATTTGTCGATAGAGACGCTTCAGTTTTACGCTGCGGAGAGAAACGGCGGCTGCATGTTGCCATGCTCCCCGGGGAGAGCAAGCTGAGGGTAAATGTGAAACCTGGGGTTCATTTTCGCCCGAGGATCCAGCGCGGGATGTTTCGGCATCGGCGGCACCAATCCACAACAACCCGTGATGCTATCGCCCGACCTGACGCTGCTGGCACTCGCAGGCACTCGCGAAGGCCAATTCCTGGGACTGGGAAACGCGGCAGCGGTATAAATCAATTGTTGGCAATCGTCACGGTCTTGGTCATCTGCGTGATGATCAAGCCAGCAATGACAATCATTATTCCAAAGAACCTCGTCCAAGAGAGTTCTCTTACCATAACCCCCAATAGGCCAAAGTGATCGATCAAGGCCGAGGTGATGATCTGGGCAATCACCGCAAAGAGAATAAAGTTTCCAACACCCAATCGTGGTGCCAGCAAAGTGGCACTAACCACGTAAAAGCACACGATCAATCCGCCGGCATAATCAATGGGCTGTGACAAAGCCAAAATGCTCAGATCAGGCAATTTGTAAGTCAGCGCCAAACAGATCGCCAGACTGGTCAGCAAACCCACAACCATGAGAATGACCGGAGCGTGAAGTGAATTGCCCAGAGTTCTCCCTAGTCGTCCGTTCAACACGGCAATTACCGGGATCAAGCCACCTGCCAAGGCGGCCCAAAGCGCAAGTCTGAGGGAGTTCATTAGGAACCTTTCGCGTAAGAACTCGAGCGAACCAGGTCATCGCTTGCCTGAGAAGTAATATTGCGGGCAACGACGTCTGACTGATCACGTTGGCAGTCTAACGTAATGTTCGGGATGTTGAGTAGCTACCCTGCAATGAGCAATGACCGTTCCTGACCCGCTTGACCTCCCTGTCGAGTACGCCCAGTTCGGGCTGCGCTCATCGTCCGCCGAGTTGATGGCCAGCAGCGTGGCCTTGACCGTCTCCTCATCATGGCCGCGTCTGCGGCCATGATGAGGAAAAGACTTGCCAGGGCTTGGGCAAAGGCTCGGGTCAGGTCCGCAAGCAGCACTTTTCCGTTTGCGGCTGGCCGATTACTTCATCCGCATCAGGTGCGCACTCAGGTCTTTGGCCGCAGTTCCCGCCGCAGGATCTTGCCCACCGGCGACTTCGGCAAGTCAGTGCGGAATTCGATGTATTTCGGCCTCTTGTAACCGGTGAGTTGTTCCTTGAGAAAATCCTGCAGGGCGCCCTCGGTCAGCGCCGGATCCTTCTTCACGATGAACAGCTTCACCACCTCGCCCGAATGCTCGTCAGGCACACCAATCACCGCGGCCTCCAGAACGCCGGGGTGCGACACGGCAACCTCCTCGATTTCGCTCGGATAAACGTTGAAGCCGGAGACCAGCACCATGTCCTTTTTGCGATCGACGATGCGGGTGGAGCCGTCGGCCGCCATGATGCCGACGTCGCCCGACTTGAAGAATCCATCGGCCGTCATGACCATTGCAGTCTCGTCTGGGCGGTTCCAGTACCCCGCCATCACTTGCGGTCCGCGAATGCAGATTTCGCCGGCCTCGCCAATGGGCACATCGGCGCCGTTGTCGTCGCGGATCGCTATTTCCGTGGAGGACAGCGGCAAGCCGATGGTCCCGGTGAATCCCTTGAGGTTGGCCAAGTTGCAGGTGGCGACGGGCGAGGTTTCCGACAGGCCGTAGCCCTCGACGATGGCGCTGCCGGTCAATGCCATCCACTTGTCCGCCACCGGGCGCTGCGTCGCCATGCCGCCGCCGAGACTGATCTGGAGGCTGGAAAAATCCAGCTTGGCAAAATCCGGGTTGTTCGCCAGCGCGTTGAACAGGGTGTTGAGGCAGGGAAACACATTGAACTTGAAGGTGGACAGTTCCTTGATGAAACCGGGTATGTCGCGCGGATTCGGGATCAGCAGGTTGCAGGAGCCGGTGCGCATGCCGATCATGTTGCACACCGTCAGCGCGAAGATGTGATAGAGCGGCAGCGCGCAGACGAAGTTGATCTGCGTATCCGTGTGGGTATTGACCGCCGGCTGCATCCAGGCCTCGACTTGCAGCATGTTGGCGACGACGTTCCGGTTCAACAGCGTTGCGCCTTTGGACACGCCCGTGGTGCCGCCGGTGTATTGCAGAAAGGCGACGTCTTGCCGCGTTCTCGCCACCGGTTTGAGGGAGAGCGCGCCGCCTTGCGCCACGACATCATTGAAGCGCACAGAATTCGGCAAGGACCAGTCAGGCACCATCTTCTTGACGCGGCGGACGACGAAATTGACCAGCGCACCCTTGAGGCCGCCCAGCAGATCACCCATGGCGGCCACCACAACGTGTTTCACGGGGGTATTGGCGATGATCTTCTGCAGCGTCGTGGCGAAGTTCTCGATGATGATGATCGCCTCGGCGCCGCTGTCCTTCAACTGGTGCTCGAGTTCGCGCGGCGTGTACAAGGGATTGATATTGACCACGACGTAACCGGCGCGCAGCACCGCGGCGATGCACACCGGGTATTGCAGGATATTGGGCATCATCAGCGCGACCCGGCCGCCGGCCGCGATGCCGCGCGACTGCAGCCAGGCGCCGAGATCGCGCGACATGGCGTCGAGCCTTGCATAGGAAATCGACTTGCCCATGCAAATGAACGCCGTGCGCGAAGAGTATTTCTTCATCGACTCCTCGAGCACCTGCGACACGGTCTCGTAAGCGCTGACGTCGATTTCGGCAGGCACACCTTGCGGATACTGCTTGAGCCACGGCTTGTCCATGTTCAGATCTCCTCGTGTAGCGGTTAATAATACACTTTCATTCAATCAGTGTGATGCTGCGACACCCGGCGACGGATCAGCACCGCCTTGCAGATGTGAAATGGCATTGGCATAGTAGTTGAGTATGGCGATCTCCTCCGCTGCCGGACGGAACAGGCCGTCCTCC
Source organism: uncultured Sterolibacterium sp. (assembly GCA_903930535.1). Taxonomy (GTDB): domain Bacteria; phylum Pseudomonadota; class Gammaproteobacteria; order Burkholderiales; family Rhodocyclaceae; genus CAIYYX01. Next base: position 18,298 of record CAIYYX010000172.1, read on the forward strand.
TCCAGCACGATGTGGCGCAGGGTCAGCATGCGCAGTCCGACGCCGAAGGCGTAGTCGTGGTCCTGCCGCGGAATATAGAGATGGGCGCCACCGGCCTCCAATTCCTTCATGTAGGCATGGGTCGCCGCCTTCAACTCCAGTTCGCTGAAGGCACGCGACGGGTCCCGCACCAGGATGCTGGCCACCAGGGAGACCGGCAACACCGGCACAACCCGGCCGATGGCAGACATCAGCCGCGCGGCAATAATCCCCACCTCCGCGTGTCGTTGCGTGTCGTCAAGCGCGGGAAAATGCAAGCCATGTTCTCGCGCATAGGCACGCATCGAAACAGGCGTGCCGAAGTTCACGCAGGCATAACCGAAACGAAACCAGCCGCCGCCAATTGTCTGGAACAGATTGCGGAAAACGAATCCCGAGGTGATGCCCAGCCGGCGCAGCCTGCCTGGGCGCGCGGCCTCAGGATTGAGTTTCAGCAACTGGCTGCGATCCTCCAGCACCCTATCGTAGTTCAGGCCGACCGGTATGAACACCAGGTCACGCCGGTCCTCTCTCTCGTCGAAAGTCTTCAGCATATAATCGAGCAATCCGAATTTTGGCGGCCGCAAGCGGCCGTCGATGCTCAGCCCGCCCTCGGGAAACACCGCTTGCGTGACCCCCGCTTCCGAAGCCATCTGCACGTAACGGGAGAGGACGGTGCGATACAAGGGGTCGCCGGAATTGCGGCGCACGAAATAGGCGCCCATGGCCCGGATCAATTGCTGCAGCGGCCAGATGCGCGCCCATTCGCCGACGGCGAAGGAGAGTGCCGCGCGCTCCGCGGCGAGAAAGGCCACCAGCACGTAATCCATATTGCTGCGGTGATTGATGACGAAGACGATGGTCGATTTCGGAGCTATCCTCGCCAGCGCCGCCTCGTCGACAAAACCGATGCGCACGCGGTAGAGCGCGCGCGCCGCAGCCCGCGCCAGGGCATAACCTATGCGGTAATACACGTAGGCATTGAAAGACGGCACGATCTCGCGGGCGTAGCGATCGATGCGCCGCCACAGTTTGCCAACGGCCTCGCCGCTGACGGCGGCCTGGTCTGCAGCTGCAGCTTGCACCTTGTGGTCGTGGAACAGGCGATCGATCAGCACCTGCCTGCGGGTCAGCTTGAACGAAGGCAGTTCGATGTTCAGGCGGGAGCCGATCTGATTGAGCACCCGGTTGATGCGGCGGCGAAAGAACCAGCGCATGCCCGGCACCAGCAGCAGAACCAGCGCCGTCCAGGCGGCAAAGCCGAGCAGCATCAGAAGTGCCCAGAGCGGCACCGGCACTGTTTCGGTCATCGTGCATCTCTCCTCAAACCGGCCTGTCCGCGGACTGAACAGGGCTCGAACCCGCGTCGCTTTTTTCTGCCATCATAGCAGCCATGGATTCTTCCCGTCGCCGATTCCTCGCCGCCGCCGGCATTTCCGGACTGGGTGCTGCCGGGCTCGCGGCTGGACTGCTCTGGCCGGAGCAGGGCATGCTCAATCCTTGCCTGGGCGCTTTGCCGCCCGACCTGGCAGGTCATGCCCTGGTGCGCGAGGCCTGGGACGGGTTAGATGCTGCCGAAGTCTGGGACAGCCACGTGCATCTCTTCGGCGTCGGTGATGGCGGCAATGCGGCGGCCGCCAGATACAACGGCGCGCAGGGAACCTGGCGCTGGCCGCTGACAGCCGTGCAAAAATATTTCTTTCTCAACGCGGCCTGCATCGAGAATGCAGACCCGGTAGACCAGACCTATGTCGCCCGCTTGCGGACGCTTGCCGACGCCATGCCGAAGGGTCACAAGCTGCTGCTGCTGGCCCTCGATGCCTGGCACGATGAGCAAGGCAATGCGTCGGCCGCGCGCACCCATGTTTATGTCGGCAACGACTATTGCGCTGCCGTGGCGCGGGCCGCGCCGGAGCGCTTCGAGTGGGCAGGTTCGGTGCACCCCCATCGACCCGACGCGGCAGCCGAACTCGAACGGATAAAGCGCCTGGGTGCGCGCGCGGTGAAGTGGATTCCGGCCGCACAGGGCATCGATCCGGCCGCGCCGCGTTGCGATGCATTCTATTCTGCGCTGGTTCGCCTCGACCTGCCGCTGATTTCCCATGCCGGAACCGAGCGCGCCACGCCCGGCGACGATGGCCTGGGCAATCCCTTGCTGCTCAGGCGCGCTCTCGAACACGGGGTGCGGGTGGTCGTGGCGCACTGTGCCTCCATGGGTGAGAGCCGCGATCTCGATCGCGGTGCTGGAGGGGCGATGGTTGACAACTTCAGCCTGTTCGAACGCCTGATGGACAATCCGGCCCATGTCGGCCGCCTGTATGGCGACCTTTCCGCACTGACGCAAACCGCCCGCGCCGAGGTTGCACTCAAGCGCATTCTGCAGCGCGCCTTCGCTGGAGGCGATTGGGCCGAGCGACTATTGAACGGCTCCGATTATCCCCTGCCGGCCATCATGCCGCTCTACTCGCCGCGGCACCTGGCAGAGGCGGGGTATCTGGAGATGGCCATGGTCGAACCGCTGGGCGCAATCCGCCGGCACCATCCGCTGCTGTTCGATTTCGTTCTCAAGCGGCATCTTCGCCAGGGCGGCAAAGGTCTCGCGCCTGCCGTGTTCAAGACCCGGCGTTTCTTCGCTTCCGGGAGTTAGCACCTCGCGGGCACATAACTACTCCTCTACAAGGACTTGAAATCCGCGAGACAGATCCCACCTCCCGCTCATGTCCGAAACCCTGATCGTCATCTGTCCCCATTGCGACGCCCCCAACCGCCTCCCGGCTTCCCGGATGGCCGAGGGCAGCAACTGCGGAAAGTGCAAGAAGCCCCTGTTCCAGGGTCACCCTGTCCCGCTGAACGGCGGCAATTTCGACATTCATGTCGGCCGTTCCGATCTGCCCCTGGTGGTGGATTTCTGGGCGCCCTGGTGCGGCCCGTGCCGGGCCATGGCGCCGGCCTTCGAAGCGGCGGCACGGAAACTCGAGCCGAACTTCCGCCTGGCCAAGGTCAATACCGAGATCGATCCGCAACTCGCAGCCCGCTTCGCCATCCGCAGCATTCCGACGCTGGCGATATTCCAGGGCGGCAGGGAGATTGCCCGCCAGTCGGGCGCCCTGGACGAGGGCAGCCTCGTCCGCTGGGTCAGGGCCACTGCTTGAAGACGATCTGAATAACCGACCCGCTGCGTTATTTTCCGAACAGCCCCTTGACCGCGCTGCCCGCCTAGTCAAGCGCCTGACTAGGCGAACCGGTCGAAGCTGACAACATCAGAGTTTCAGGTGCGCAGGGGGTGCATCCAGACGAACAGCGCCTGGCCTTGCGAATCGGCGAGGCGGGCCAAGCCGCCGAGTTCTATGATCATGGCGGCAATATCCTCTTCGTCCCAGCCTTCAGACTCGAATTCCTCGGTCGCCGCCAGTTCTGCCGCGACCTCAGTCAGTGATTCCTCGTCGAACTCATTGAGCCGCTCCAGCACATCGTCGGCCAGGCGCAGCACCACCGCTCCCTCTGCGGCGGAGACGTAGACCGGTTCGTAATGGGCCAGCGCGTCATCGAACAGGTCGCCGGTGAGCAGACAGTGCAAGGTCGCGATCTTGGCGGTGTCGATGTCGCGGAATTCAATGCCGCTCCATTGGTCGACCGGGTGCAACGATTCGCCGATCGCCTCGATTTCGTCGTCTTCGGCGGCGATGATGTTAGTCAGGATGGCCATGTTGATCTTCTCCAGCACTCATTTCGTTCTTAGCCTCGTCCAGCGGCGCCAGCTCGAGCATTTCCTTCTGGACCGGTGCCGGTTGCCGGGCCGGCTCACCATGCCTGGCGAGCGTCTCATTGGCCAGCGCCAGCCGCCGCACCACGGCAGAGACCAGCGCCTTCTGGAAGTGCTCCAGACATTCCTCTGAGGAAAGCGCCAGAGCGGCATTGCTGACTTCGAGATAAGTCAGCGGCGAGAGCGTGGTCACCGTCGCCGAGCGTCTGGGGTTCTGGCTGTTGAGATAGGCCATCTCGCCCACCACTTCCCCAGTCCCCAGGGTGGCAATTTTAGCAGCAGCGTGAGAAACCTCGACCTCGCCGTCGATGATGACGCCAAAACTGTTTTCCTCGTCATTTTCCCGCATCAGCTGGACATTTCCGGCGATCTGGCGCCAGGTGCTGATGCGCAGCACCTCCCAGAGCTCGACGTCCTCGAAGTCCCTGAAAAAAGAGAGCTCGCGCAGAACCTTGAAGCGCGACTGGTCCACCGGAACATAGTTGTCGTCTACGATCTGGTAGCGCACCGCGGAGAGATCCTGGGCCATTTCGGCCCCATTCCTGTAACGCGAGTAGAGGTCCTTCTCCAGCGCCTTCTTGAGGATCCTGTCCATCACCTGCGGGATATTGGGATTGAGCTTGGACACGGGCGGCGCATCGGCATTGATGATTTTGTAGATCAACTGGGCCGAGTTGACTGCGCGAAAGGGCAGGCGGCCGGTCAGGAGCTGGTAGAGCACCACCCCGAGCGAGTAGAGGTCGGTCTTGTGGTTGAGCGGGTAACCCTTGATCTGCTCGGGCGACATATAAGCCGGCGAGCCGACGCCGACGATCAGGGTGGAGTCGCTCTCGCTCTTCTTGTTGACGTCGATGGCCAGACCGAAGTCGGCGATCTTGACGTTGTCGCCGGCATCGATGAGGATGTTGGCAGGCTTGATGTCGCGATGCACCACCCCCTGGTGGAAGGCGTAGTCCAGTGCCAGGCAACACTTGAAAACGATGCCGATGACGCGGTGAATGGGCAGCAACCGGTCCACCGCGACGAACTGGTCGAGGGGCTTGCCATCGATGTACTCCATGGCGATGAAAGCCTGATCATCCTCGAGCACGGTCTCATAGACTTGAATGATGTGCGGGTGCATAAGGCGCTTTGCCAGCACCCCCTCTGTCTGGAACAGCTTGCGGATGCGGCGGGCCCAGCGGCCCTCGTCGTCCTCGCCGAAGCGCACTCGCTTGACCGCCAGTTGCAGCCCATTCTCCGGATTCTCGACCAGATAGACGGTCGAAGTCGCACCCTTGCCGATTTCGCGGATGATCCGGTACTTGCCGATGCTCTCGCTCATAGTGCCATCCGTGCAACCTAGCCGCTTGAAGCCGTCTCAATCTTACCCCAATTGGATATTTTCATTGCAGTCCTTGAAACCTCCCGATTCGACCCATATATGGAAAAAGTTTGTTAGGGAGAAGACTCACATGCAGGAAACGCAAGGACTACCAGAAGAACAACCGGGCAGCGAGGCGCCCGAGACCATGCCCAGCCTCGAAGAGTCGCTGCGCACCGCCGAATTGCTGGCGGCCGAGCACCACGACGCCTGGCTGCGCGCCAAGGCCGAGACCGAGAATGTGCGCCGACGCGCCCAGGAGGACGTCGTCAAGGCCCACAAGTTTGCCAGCGAGAGATTCACCGCCGATCTCCTGGCGGTCAAGGACAGCCTGGAGGCCGCGCTGGCCAGCGACAACCAGAGCGCAGAGAGCCTGCATGCGGGCGTCGAGTTGACGCTGCGGCAGCTCTCCGCCGCCTTCGAGAAGGCAAATGTGGCCGAGATCAACCCGCAAGGCGAGAAGTTCGACCCGCACAAGCATCAGGCGATCAGCCAGCAGGACGCGCCCGAAGCCGAGCCCAACCAGGTGCTCTCCGTCCTGCAGAAGGGCTATGCCCTGCACGATAGAGTCATCCGCCCGGCGCTGGTGGTGGTTTCCAAGGCCGGCTGAGACTTGAAGATTGGCGCATGAGCCCCATATCGGCTGGGAATGAACATTTAACCGCAACGGGGCTTAAGGTTTGAAACCGAGGCCCTGACGCTACGACGATTTTAGAAAAGGACATCACATGGGCAAGATCATAGGCATTGACCTGGGCACCACCAACAGCTGTATCGCCATCATGGAGAACGGCAAGCCCAAGGTCATCGAAAACTCCGAGGGCGCGCGCACCACGCCTTCCATCGTTGCCTACGCCGAGGACGGCGAGATTCTCTGCGGCGCCTCGGCCAAGCGCCAGGCCGTCACCAACGCCAAGAACACCCTTTATGCCGTGAAGCGCCTGATCGGCCGGCGTTTCGAAGAGAAAGAAGTGCAGAAGGACATCAACCTGATGCCTTACAAGATCGTCAAGGCCGACAACAACGACGCCTGGGTCGAAGTGCGCGGCAACAAGATGGCGCCGCCGCAGATTTCCGCCGAGGTGCTGCGCAAGATGAAGAAGACTGCCGAGGACTACCTCGGCGAGGAAGTCACCGAGGCGGTGATCACCGTGCCCGCCTACTTCAACGACAGCCAGCGCCAGGCCACCAAGGACGCCGGCCGCATCGCCGGCCTAGAGGTCAAGCGCATCATCAACGAGCCGACCGCAGCAGCCATCTCCTTTGGCCTGGACAAGAAGGAAGGCGACCGCAAGATCGCGGTCTACGACCTGGGCGGGGGCACCTTCGATATCTCCATCATCGAGATCGCCGA
>CAIYYX010000173.1 GCA_903930535.1 uncultured Sterolibacterium sp.
AGTACTTTGGCAGACTAATCGGCGACAAGATTCTCAATCACATCATGGAGCACGACGTGAAGCTGATCGCGATGGTCAGAGAGAAGTTGCCGGCGCTGCCTACCGGAGCTGTTTCTTAACAGACCTTCTCAAGATCAGTTTGGTCGTACTGGGACTGATCTCCCAAAAATCGCCTAGCCCCCTTCGCCTCTGGGGACGCCTTTGCCATCAAAAGATTTCAAACAGGTAATTGCTGCTGTCGCGCCAGGCTGTGTCGCCAGGCTGTGTCGCCAGGCTGTTGCCGGTCCCAAATCCTTGGGATAATATGAGACGGACAGATGCTGCAGGAATGAGATCTGTAACTTATAAAATGGAGACAGAAAATATGAGCGCAATATCCAAGCGTGGATCACTGGCTTTCCTGATACTGGCAACAAGCGCCTCTGCCGTACTGGCACAGGCGACGGCCTCCCCCATGATTCCGCCTTCCTGGGCACAAGGCCGCGTCGAGGGTTCTACATCCAACCTCGCCCCGCACCCGCCGGGAATGTCCGCCTTGCCCGGGGCGGAAATTCCGCTTTCCAAGATCAAACTGCCCAAGGGCTTCGAGATCGCCCTTTGGGCAGAGGGAATGCCCAATGCCCGCGAGATGGTCATCGGCCCCAAGGGGACAGTCTTCGCCAGCACCCGCTTTGTCGGCAACGTCTATGCAGTCGTAGAAAAGGACGGCAAGCGCGAGGTCAAGATCATCGCCAAGGGCCTTAACAAGCCCAATGGCGTGGTGATCAAGAATGGTTCCCTGTACGTTGCCGAACTGTCGAGAATCATCCGCTATGACGATATAGAAAATCACCTCGACAATCCGCCCGCTCCCGTGGTCGTTTTCGACAAACTGCCCAAGGACGAGGCCCATGGCTGGAAGTTCATGAAACTGGGGCCCGACGGCAAGCTCTATTTCAATATCGGCTCGCCGGGCAACATCGTCATGCCGCCCTACACCCATGCGCAAATCGCCCGCGTCGATCCTGAGAAAGGCATTCTCGAGACCGTGGCCAGGGGCGTGCGGAACAGCGTCGGCATGGACTTCCATCCCGTGTCCAAGGAATTGTGGTTCACCAACAACGGACGCGACTGGATAGACGACAGCCTGCCCAACGACACCCTGCATCGCGTCAGTCGCAAGGACATGAACTTCGGCTTCCCCTTCTGCCATCAGGGCGACCTGCTCGATCCCGAGTTCGGCCAGGGGCGCTCCTGCGCCGAGTTCGATCCGCCTGCCGCCAAACTGGGGCCGCACGTGGCTGCCCTGGGCATGCGTTTCTATACGGGCAAGATGTTCCCGGCCGAGTATGGCAACAACATATTCATCGCCGAGCATGGCTCATGGAACCGGAGCAAGAAATCCGGTTACAACATCACCCGAGTGACTCTCGACAAGAATACCAAGGTCAAGAAACTCGAGGTCTTCGCTGAAGGCTGGCTCGACGGCGAAAAATTCTGGGGTCGCCCCGCCGACGTGCAGGTGATGAAGGACGGCTCCATGCTGGTGTCGGACGACGTCGCCGGCGCGATCTACCGCATCTCCTACAAGAAGTGACGGCACGGCATTGATGACGTTTTATCGCGGTGCTATTGCCGCGGCGCTGGCCCTGCAGTTCATCGCTGTAGGGCCAGCCGCTTTGGCCGCCGATGCCGCATCGGGAAAAAACAAGGCCCAGACCTGCCTCGCCTGCCACGGCGAAGGAGGACGCTCGGTCAATCCGTTCGTCCCCTCCCTTGCCGGCCAGCCGCCCTTGTATGTCTATTACCAGTTGCTGCAGTTTCGCGATGAGCGGCGCAAGAATCCGATCATGAGTCCTGTCGCGGTCGGAATGAAGGATGCCGACATGCGCGACATGGCTGCCTATTTCGCGCAAGAGAAACCCGCCCCGGTGAGTCCCGCAAGCAATCCCGAACTCGTCAAGGCAGGGGAAAAAATTGCGCAGGTCTTCCACTGCGCTTCATGCCACATGCCCGACTATTCCGGACAAAACCATATCGCAAGGCTGGCGGGTCAGCAACGCGACTACCTGGCCTTGCAGCTGCGCGGCTTCAAGACCGGCAGCCGCCCGGATATCGACGGCACGATGGCCAGCGCCGCACAGCCCTTGTCCGATCAGGACATCGACAGCATGGCGGGTTATCTTTCCTCCTTCGAATAGCGTTTGAGTTCATGATGCGCAGATATCTCGCAGCCGCACTGCTTTGCACGGCTTACGCCCACGCCCAGCAGCCCAAGCTGGCAACTTCGCTGGCAACTGCGCCGGCAACCGGGCTCGACTCCGTGGTGGTCACGGCCACCCGCGTCGAGCAATCGAGTTTCGATCTGCCGGTGTCGATCGACAGCCTCAATGCAGAACAAATCCGGGGCCAGCAGCCCCATGTCAATCTCTCCGAAAGCCTGGCGAGAATACCCGGCGTCGTCGCGCAAAACCGCCAGAACTACGCGCAGGATCTGCAGATATCCAGCCGTGGCTTCGGCGCCCGCTCCACCTTCGGCATCCGCGGCATCCGCCTGATCGCAGACGGCATACCGGCGACCATGCCCGACGGACAGGGACAAGCTGCGACCTTCGACCTCGACACGGCGCGGCGCATCGAAGTGCTGCGCGGACCCTTTTCCGCGATTTACGGCAATGCCTCGGGCGGCGTGATCCAGATATTCAGCGAGGACGGCCCGAAGACACCCACCGTCGAAGCCGGCCTTTTGGGAGGCAGTTACGGCGCGACGCGCACCAACCTGAAGTTCGGCGGACAGGATGGCGGGCTCAACTATCTGGGATCGGCCGCTCGCTTCTCGGCCGACGGCTACCGCGGCCACAGCGCCGTCACCCGCGATACGGGCGGTGCGAAGCTGGGCTGGTCGATAGACGAGGACACCCGGCTGACCCTGCTCGCCAACAGCCTGCGCCAGGCGGAGACGCAGGACCCGCTGGGTCTTACGCGCGCCCAGATGCTTGCTGATCCGCGCCAGGCGGGATCCGGCTCCGTGCAATTCAACACCCGGAAAAGCATCAGCCATCTGCAGGGCGGCTTGAAGCTCGAACGTCGCTTCGGTCTGGATGACAATCTGACGCTCATGGGCTACAGCGGTCAGCGCAAGATCATCCAGTATCAGGCCATCGCCGCCAGCGGCGTGGTCGACCTCGACCGGGGCTTTTACGGACTCGGTGCGCGCTGGACGCACAGAACGAAGATCAATGCGATGCCTTTGAACTTCACCGCCGGGGTGGACTACGATAATCAGGTTGAGCGGCGGCGCGGTTTTTCCAACAACAACGGCGTTGCCGGTTCGCTGGTGCGCGACGAGGACGACCGCGTGCACAACATCGACCAGTACGCTCAGCTGGAATGGCTGCCCACCGAGCGCTGGAGCGTGTCTGCGGGCCTGCGCCACAACCGTGTCGCCTTCGACTCCAGGGACCATTTCCTGAGCAACAGCGACGACAGCGGTTCTGCCGCCTTCGAGAAGACCAACCCGATGGCGGGCGTGCTCTATCATTTGAGCGATGCGGTGAATCTGTATGCCAACGCCGGCCAGAGCTTCGAGACCCCGACCTTCGCCGAACTGGCCTACCGGCCCGACGGCGTCGTCGGTCTGAACTTCGCATTGAAACCCAGCGTCAGCCGCAGCCTCGAGACGGGCATCAAGGCCTTTGTCACGCCGAACACCCGCTTCAATGCGGCGCTCTTCAGAATCCGCGCCAGGGACGAGATCGTCACCGGGCCGACGCCATCGCCGGGCCGCAACACTTTCATGAATGCCGACCTGACGGCGAGGGATGGCCTGGAGTTGAGTGTCGACAGCGATCTCGAGCGCGGCTTCAAGGCCTATGCCTCCTACACGCTGATTTCTGCGCGCTTCGTGAACTACATCAATTTCTCGGGTGCAAACCTCACCGGCAAGGTGATCCCAGGCGTGCCGCGCAGCACGCTCTATGTCGAGTTGAGCTGGCGCCCCTGGACGGGCCTCGTCACCACGCTGGACGTACGCCGCGTCTCCGCGATTTCCGTCAATGACGCGAATTCAGATGCCGCGGAAGCCTACACCCTGGCGAACTGGCGCATCGGCTTCGAGCAGGCGGGCGGAGGCTGGCGACTGCAGGAATTCCTGCGCATCGACAACCTCTTCGACCGCGCCTATTCGGGCTCTGTCATCGTCAATGCCAGCGGCAGCAGCTACTTCGAGCCGGCACAGCGGCGCGGCCTCACGGCGGGCATGAGTGCCCGCCTGACCTTCTAATAGGCGGCTCTGCCACTACCGAGTAGGTCGGGCTTCAGCCCGACTTATTTGGCGACGCTCTGCCGGAAATGTCGGGCTTAAGCCCGACCTACTTCTTCTTGGCCATGCCCTCGGCCGAGCAGGGGTTCTCGGTCGAACAACTGTCGCCAATCACGCCCACCGCCTGGATCTCGATCTCTATGCCGGGACGCGCGAAATTGGTCACGGTGATGAGGGCGCTGCCGGGATAGTTGCCGTTCTGGAAAAAGTCCTTGCGCATTTCGACAAAGCGATCGCCGTAACGCGACTCCTTGATGAATACCGTCATCGACACGATGTTGGCCATGCTCCCGCCGGCGCGCTTCATGACCTGGTCCACCTGGGAGACGACCTGCTTCACCTGCGCCTCGAAATTGTTGGCGATGTTTTTCCCTTCGTTGTCGACCGTCGCTGTCTGTCCGGCGACCCAGACGGTCTTGCCGCCCTGGGTAATGACACCGGGCGAGAATGCGCGAGACAGTTGGAAGGGCGTCTTTTCCATATACTCGGCGGCAGAGGCGGCAAGCGGCAGAACAAGAGCAACAGCTAACAATGTGTGACGGATCACGATGGCATCTCCAGGCAGGGTTGAGGAATGTCCCGGGCATAACCGGGAAAACGCAGCTTAGCGCAAGGCCTGAGCGAAGGCAAACCGCGGCAGTCGCCTTGGCAGCCCGCTGACTATTTTCTCTTCTTGGCCGCCTTGCCGTAATCCGGGTCGTCTTCCAGGACGCGCATCTCGGTGTTCATCTTGACGTCGCTGCGGCGGCGCTTCGCGCACCACTTCCCCGTCTCCCAGTATTCGCTCTTGACGGCGAGCTGCGCCTGTTTTTCCAGATGCTCGTTCCATTCGCCCAGATCGTAGCCGTACCAGGGCATCTCCGGCCTGAGCTTGGGCAGGCCCATCTTCTCCCAGATCTTCTTCGCATTTTCCATGTACTCCTTCTTCGGCAGCGCGACCGGCGGGAAGGGTTCCTTGAGCATGGCATTGATCAGGAGCGCCGAGTCTTCGTCATCTATCTTGCTGCGCGGCCCATGCCCCTCCTCCTTGTGCAGCAGCATCTGCACGTCGCGATGCGGCTTGCAGCGGTAGGACATAGCCCAGAACACCGAGTCCGCGTTGTAGGCGTCGATGTCCTTGTCCACCGCCACGACCCACTTGCCGTCCGCCCTGCGGAAGGATGCCGCGCCGTAGAGGCCGCGCCAGACCTCCGTGGCGGGGACGTCTTTCTCGAACTGGACCACAATCACCCTGTGCAGACCGGTCGGCTCATGAGCCACCACCTTGTGCACACCCTTGATGCCGAGGTTGTTGCGCAGGTGAACGATGTAAGCCGCTTCGGTCGCCGGCCGCCTGATGCAGCTCGATTCGCTCGGCGCCACCTGGCTCATCCACGAGGTCAGAATGGCTTTCCTGCGCCGGGTGATGGCGGTGACATCGAGATAGCCGTTGTATTCCGTCAAATTGACGTGACCGTGGGATTCGCCGAAGGGCGCCTCGGGCTCGAGGAACTCCGTGCTGACGAAACCTTCGATGATGATTTCCGATTCCGCCGGCACCAGGAGATCGACGGTCTTTGCGCGCACGACGTTAAGCGGCATGCCGAGCAGGCCGCCGGTGACATCCAGTTCGTCTACATTCTCCGCCACCTTCTGCACCGAGGCGTATGAAACAGAGGGTGGGCAGCCGAGCACGACCGCGCAAGGCATGGGCTTGCCCAGGGCCTTCCACTTCAGCCAGTGCATATAGCCGCCGGAACGCAGCTCGATGGAAGTGTTCATCCCCAAGCGGTCGGGCGCCCTGATCTGGCCGCGGTAGTTGCCCATGTTCTGGATTCCGGTCTCGGGATCCTTGGTGATGAAATGACTCGAAGAGGTGTAGGGCGCATTGTCCCAACCGGGTGTCGAGATCGGCACCGGTATGTCGTCTAAGCCATGTCCCTTCTTGAGATCAGATCCCTTGTACACGATCTCCTGGCAGGGCGCGTCCTTGACGATGCGTGGCGGGATAGGATGGGCGATCGCCTTGACCCAGGTGTCGCGGATGTTCTCGATTTCGCACTGCATGCCCAGGGAATAGATGGCGCGGTTGCCCGCCAGGCCGCAAACCAGGACCGGTATGTCGTACTTGCGACCCTTGCTGTCGGTGACATTGGTGAACAGAAAAGCTTTGCGATCCTCCTCGCGCACGCCGCCGCGGTACTGCCAGCGCACCAGCGGGTGCATCTCGGTGTCCTTGTTGATCTCCTGGTCGACGACGATCAGAAGACCCGCCTTTTTCAATGCCTCGATATGGTCAAAGAGGTCGGGGTATCCCCTGCCGCTGGCAGATGCTTTCTTGGCTTTTTTCAAACCCATGGTTATTTCCTGAAGAGGGGTTAGGTTGTCTAATCCGGAAAGGTCAGATTTCTTTCTTTCACGATGTTCTTGAACATGACCAGGTCAGAGCGCACCTGCTCGGCAAGTTCGTCGGGCGTGCCCGCGCCTGGCATGTTTCCCATGGATTGGATCAGGGAGCGGACCTTCTCGTCCTGAAGCGATTCGACGAGCGCGCGGCTGAGGCGCCGGACCACGGCGTCCGGCGTTCCTGGCGGCGCCATCAGGCCATTCCAGCCGTTATACGAGAAGCCGGGGAGCACGGACTTGCCTATGGGTTGCAAGTTGGGCATGGGAGGCCAGGGCTCCTTGTTCGTCGTGGCCAGGCCGACGACAAGCTTGCCGTCAATGAAGGGCTTCGCCCCCGCCATGAACATCATCTGCACGCGCCCTGCCCCGATTTCAATGGCCGCCGGAGCCTCGCCGCGGAAGGGAATATGCAGCATGTCGATGCCAGTGGCCGCCGCAAACATTTCTCCCGCCAGATGATTGCCGGAACCGTATCCCTGGCTGCCGAACGACAGTTTGCCGGGGTTGGCCTTGCCGTAGCGGACCAACTCTTCTGCCGTATTGATTCCGAGGTTGGGCGACACCACGAGGGTGAAGGTGGCGATGCAGATCTTGCCGATGGGCTTCAAGCCATTTTCGATATCGAAAGAGGTCTTGGGGCGCGAAACCTGGTTGGCTGTTCCTGCCGAACTCGGCACCACAAGCGTATAGCCGTCGGGCTCGGCGGAGGCCACCTGATTCAGGCCGATATTGCCGGTCGCGCCGGTGACATTGACGATGACCAGCGGCTGGCCGAGCCTGGCCTGCATCGCCTGCGCCACGGCGCGCATGCACAGATCCGATGCCCCGCCGCTGGCGGTCGGGACGATGACCCGGATAGGCTTGTTGGGAAAGGCCGCCTGTTGAGCCTTCACGGCGAGCGAAGACAGCATCAGGGCGAGGAAGAAAAATATCGATGTGCGCAATCTCATTACAGTGACCTCCATGAACTTACATCGCGTCTGCGACTCCAGCGCTATTATGCCGGCAATTCCCATCCATGCTCCGCTTGATTACTTCCTGCTGCAGCGAGCCTGGGGAGTTCTTCGAGCGGCGTCGGTCATGGACTCGATTCTTCCCGGCGCCGCCTCGTGTAACGCCTTGATGAATTATGAAAGAATCGGTTGAATGGGCGGCCTTGATAAAGGCCGCCCATATTTCACTGGACTGATTTCAGAAGCACATTGCCCAGATCCTGATCGTCGGCAGTGGTCACGATGGCGTGAAAGGCTTCATAGCCTTTCTTCCTGATCTCGACCCGGTATTTTCTGTCCTTCTCCAGGCCGCGCAACCAGAAGTCGCCGAAGTCATCCGACAGGACGGTGACCGAGCCATCCGCGAAGAGATCGACCGCGGTAACCGCCACGCCCGAGATCAGTTCATCGCTGTGAAAGTCAGTGATCGAGCCGGCGATCCAGGGCTTGGGTAGCCCCTTCCAGAGGACTCTGGGCTCGGCCAGATACTCCGGGTGGTAGGCTTCGCCGCCTGCCACGTCCGTCTCGTCGCCGAAGACGATGGCCTCGTGCGGGCAGACTTCCACGCATCTGGGCAGGAGCCCTTCATCGACGCGGTGGGCGCAGCCCGTGCATTTCTGCGCGATGCCCTGCTCGTCGTTGATAAAAATGACGTCGTAAGGACAGGCGTCCTGACACAGGCCGCAACCCGTGCATGCCGCGGGATCTATCCAGACCAGTCCGTCATCCCGCGTTCTGATGGCGTCATCGGGGCAGGACTTGATGCAGGGGGCGTTGGCGCAATGCTGGCAAAGCAGCGGCAAGTAGGACATTCTCACTCGCGGTGTACGTCCGCGTTCGATGGGCTGGACGTCCATCCAGAAGTGGCCGGTGTCCGGCTGCGGCCGACTCCAGGGCGCATAGCTGCTGCCGACATGCTCGTCCTTGCAGGCGATGATGCACAGTTTGCAGCCGCTGCACTTGTCTACGTCGATGAGGAATTTTTTGCCCATATCTAATGACCCGATACCGTTGATCCGTATCCCAGACCCGTGCCCGCCACGATTGCCGCCACATCAATTTTCACGGCCTCCACGAGAAAGCCGCTGACGTTCATTTCCGGCACCTTGATCTCCTCTCCGGGCCCGTATTTCTCCATCAGCGAGGGCGCGATGAGATTGATGCAGCCGCCCCGATCGATGAGCTTGCCCTCCAGCATGGCCAGATCCATCCTGGCGCCGTGCTCTATTCCCAGAGCACTCGGAATGATTCTTTCCGTCACCACGGCCCCGACCAGCACCGCGCCGCGCTCGTTGTGAATCCTGATCACGTCGCCATTCGCGATGCCTCTGGGCAAGGCGTCAGACGGATGGATCCAGCAAGGCTCGTACAGATAGCCGTCCGGCCCGCGCACCTTGCTGATCTCCCTGATCCAGTCGATATCGTCCCCCTGCACATGGAACCTGAATCTCGGGTGATTCGACATCACCGACAGGGGATAGTCCTTCGCCTTCTTCGATCCCTGCACTTCGGAATGGGTCATCCACTTCGCCAGGGGCGGTCTCTCCAGGTTGTCGGCATCCTGTTCGGCAATCCTGGATGACACGAATTCAATTTTTCCCGAAGGCGTATCGAGGCCGCCGGCCTCCGACCAGAAGTTGTGCAGCCCGCCGTCATGCGCACCCAAACCGAATTCCTTCTTGATGTCCAGCCACTCTTCCCAGGTCGGGCAATCGTAGATGACGGACTTCTTCTGCTTGAACTCTTCCCAGGTGATGCCAAGCTTGGTCGAGGCCAGCGTCCCCTCGAAAGCCTTCTTCAACCAGTCGTCCACTGGCGGAAAGACTTCGTCGAGGCCAAGGCGCTGCCCTATCATCCGGTGTATCTCGTAGTCGCTCTTCGATTCGCCGACAGGCTCGATGGCCTGGTCCTGATAAAACATCGAGAGCAGATCGGTTCTTTGCACGGCGATCAAATCCTCGTGCTCGAAGTTGGTCTGCGCAGGCAATATCAGATCGGAGAAGGGGATGTCGTTCTCCATCCAGGGATGGATGCCCAGCACGAATTCGATTTGCGGGCTGCGCAAGGCTTCCAGCCACTTCCAGCCGTTGCCCCAGCTTCCCGGCTGGCTGCCGTTCTCGTTCCACACCATGCGAATGCCGGGATGATCGGGACTGGGTGGAAAGCGGTATTTCTGGAACTGGTCCTCGGTCTTGGCAAGAGCCGCGGAGGTGCCCCGCCATTCAATGGAAGGAAGAAGAATCGCCTCGGTGGCGAGCGTCCTCGGGATGAACACGGGAGACTTCGGCCCCTTGCCGATCGCGTACTCTATCATGTGATTCATGGCGATGCCGCTCTTGTCCACATCGGGATAACGCGGCACCTGCGCCAGAGAGTTCTTGTAGAAGGATGGCGCACCCGTCCGCAGGAACTGCCTGCCGGGGCTGCCTATGCCCTGCATCGCCAGCACATAGGCCTCCAGCCGCGCCGCCATGTGCGACAGCGCGCCCCGGATCTTCGGCCCGCCGAAATAGACCGACAGGCTGGTCTTCTTGCCCGCCCACTCGCGTGCCAACGCCTTTATCGTGCGGGCGGGAATGCCTGTGATCGCCTCGGCCCAGGCAGGCGTCTTGGCCACACTGCCGTCTTCGCCCATGACATGTTTCCTGAACTCCTCGAAGCCGACCGTGTGCGTCCTGACATATTCCTTGTCGTAAAGTCCCTCGACGAGCCAGACATGGACCAGCGCGAGATACAGGGCGGAATCCGTGTTCGGCTTCAACGGAATCCACTTGTCGGCATGGACCGCTGCCGCATAGTTCAAATCGGGCGAGATGGCGACGATTTTGATGCCGGCCCGCTTCAGCCATTTGACCATCTCCAGCGCGATCGATCCCGACATGCCCAGACCCGTCGCCTCCGGATCATTGCCGGAGAAGATGACCATTTCCGTGTGCTCGAGGACATCATCCCAGACCGCATCCTGCTGCGGCTCGCCCAAGGTGCTTTCGAATCCCCAGACGTGCTTGGCGCCCCAATAGTAGCCTTCCCAGCTGTCTGGATTCCTCACCTGCTGGGTCCACCATCCCCAGCCTAAACGATCATTTACCCTGTCGAAAAGATAGTGCCCCCAGAAGTGCAGCGATTGCATATAGCCGCTCTGGCCGTGGCCGTCGGCCTGGACCAGGACGGGCTCCATGGAACCGTACTTCTCGCGAATGCTTTTCATCTGAGCGACGATGATGTCCAGCGCCCTGTCCCAACTGATCCGCGAATAACCGCTGGTGCCGCGCTTGCCCGGATTAGGATTGTCGGGACTCCAGTCGTTCCTGAGCAGCGGATATTTCACCCGGTTGGAATGCACCCGCCGCTTCCAGGCATAGGCCAGGGGCATCTGCACATCTTTTCTCGGGCGGGTGAACACGCCTCGCGAAGTCTTGATCTCGTAGAGCCTGACGTCTTCAGGGATGAAGAAGGGCTGAGATCTGACGATCTTGCCGTCATCGACATGACACACCAGGGGAAAATTGGACCTGGCCAGTCCGCTCGCAGGATGGGCGACATACACGATCTTGCGCTGGTCGGACATGGATCAACTCCCGAATTCAACTAAACGGAGGGGAGTATCGCGTGACCGATTATTGCTGTCAATCAGTGTTCCGACTTTACCGCGGCACGGCGAAGGACTTACCCACAGAATCTGTGGGTAAGTCTGTGGACCTTCGTGCTATTTCCAGACGGCGACGGACCTTGTCGGCAACGATCGATTATTAGGCAGTGATATTGATGGTTCCTCCCAGCAATTGTCCGAGGTCATTCACAACCGGTTGAGGATCAGACGACTGCTGCTCCTCCGTCCCTTGCTGCCGCTGCTCGCGCCGGCGGTCGCCATGGGCATCCTTATGGGCATCCTGTCCGGGATGCACAGCCTGACTGGTGATACTCGGCTGCACGGAATCGAGACTCATGATTCGATCTCCTTTCAACCCACAAAACCCATCAACCTCATGAATTATTTAACGACAATGACTTAGCCCACTTGAGCGCAATCGATACGGAGAATAGAGCAGAAAAGCCATGTCAATTCGCGCCTTAGAGAAGCTCTTCGCCTTATTTCCATTTTCCCCGAGGACACGGGTTAGAATCGCACCGATCTTAATGCAGGCAAACCCATGAGCAAGCAGACCTACGACGAATCCAGCTTTCGTGTCCTCAAGGGACTCGAACCCGTACGCGAGCGGCCGGGCATGTACACCCGCACCGACTCGCCGGCCCACATCATCCAGGAGGTGGTGGACAACTCCGCCGACGAGGCTCTGGCCGGTTACGCAAAAAATCTCCACGTCTTCATGCATCTGGACGGCTCGGTCACCGTCACCGACGACGGCCGCGGCATCCCGGTCGGAGATCATCCCGAGGAAGGCGTGCCGGTGGTGGTGCTGGCGTTCACGCGGCTCCACGCCGGCGGCAAGTTCGACAAGAAAAGCGGCAATTCAGCCTATGCCTTCTCCGGAGGGCTGCATGGCGTCGGCGTGGCGGTAACCAATGCCTTGTCCACCCGCGTCGATGTCGAGGTCAGGCGCGAGGGCCGCGCCTGGGGCGTGCAGTTCTCGGAAGGCGGCGAGAAGACCACGGAGCTCATCGATATGGGCACCTGCGGCAAACAGAGCGGCACGCGCGTGCGCGTCTGGCCCGATGCGAAATACTTCGACTCGCCGAAAATCCCCCAGTCTGAACTGGAAAGGCTGCTGCGCTCGAAGGCGGTCTTGCTGCCCGGCGTCAGAGTCACCCTGGACATCGAGCAGCCCGAGGCAGCGGCCTTGTCGAAAACCTGGACCTACCCCGAAGGGCTCGCCGGCTATCTGCGCGAACAGGCAGGAGAGTGCGAACCGGTTGCCGCCATCCATGCCGGGGAAAAATATGCCGACGCCACGGACGCCAGCTTCGCCGAAGGCGAAGGCGCGGCATGGGCCATGGCCTGGTATGTCGAGGCTGTAACTTCGGAGTCTTATGTCAATCTGATTCCCACCGTGGCCGGCGGCACCCACGAGGCGGGACTGCGCGCCGGCGTCTTCGAAGCCGTCAAGAATTTCATCGACCACCACACCCTGCTGCCGCGCGGCGTCAAACTGCAGCAGGAGGATGTCTGCGGGCGCATGGCCTACGTGCTCTCGGCGCGCATCCTCGATCCGCAGTTCCAGGGGCAGGTCAAGGAGAAGCTGAACAGCCGCGAGGCCGTCAAGCTGGTCTCTGGCATGGTGCGCGACCCGCTCGAGATCTGGCTCAACAATCATGTCGAAGCAGGAAAAGCAATCGCAGAGCTCTCGATTCACCAGGCGCTCGCCCGGCAGAAGAGCGCACAGAAGGTCGAGAAGAAAAAGCAGTCCGGCGTCGCCGTCCTGCCGGGCAAGCTCACCGACTGCGAATCCACTGACATCAAGGACAACGAACTCTTTCTGGTCGAGGGCGACTCGGCCGGCGGCAGCGCCAAGATGGCGAGGAACAAGGAGACCCAGGCCATCCTGCCGCTGCGCGGCAAGGTGCAGAACTCCTGGGAGATCGAGGCCGGCCGCCTCTTCGCCAATGCCGAGATCCACGACATCGCCGTGGCCCTGGGGGTCGATCCCCACGCGCCGGAAATAGAAGCCGATCTCTCCGGCCTGCGCTACGGCAAGGTCATCATCATGTCGGATGCCGACGTCGATGGCTCGCACATCCAGACCCTGCTGCTCACCCTCTTCTATCGCCACTTCCCTTCGCTGATCAGTCGCGGCCATGTCTTCGTCGCCCAGCCTCCCCTGTATCGCATCGATGTCCCGGCGCAAGGCAAGAAGCGCCCGGCCCGCAGGCTATATGCGCTGGACGAGGGAGAACTCGCGGCGATCAAGGACCGCCTCGCCAAGGAAGGCTTCCGCCCCGAGCAGGTCGAGGTCGGCCGCTTCAAGGGCCTGGGCGAGATGAACCCCGAACAGTTGCGGGAGACCGCAATGGATCTCGCGACTCGAAGAGTCCTGCCGGTGATGGACAGGGTTGGCAAGCGCGATGAAACCATGAAGCTCTTCAATCTCCTGATGGGCAAGGGCGAGGCCTCCTCGCGCCGCGCCTGGATGGAGGAAAAAGGCCACCTCGTTGAGGCGGACATATGAGTGCCTTCCCCCCAACCCCCTGCCCAAGGAAGGGGGTGACCACGGTTCAGCCGCTGAAGCGGCTTCCATATAATTGCTTGCTGCCTCCTCGGGGCGGCCCTTCGGTGGCAGCATGAGTACCGACACACCCGACCTCTTCGACGACATCGATCCGCCCGACGCTTCCGGCTCGCTGCCTCCCGTGCCTCCGCCGGAGTCAGCGGACTTCGACGACGAGGGAACGCTTCCCTTGGCCGCCTATGCCGAGCGCGCCTATCTCGCCTACGCCATGAGCGTGGTGCGCGGGCGCGCCCTGCCCCAGGTGGAGGATGGTCTGAAGCCCGTGCAGCGGCGCATCCTGCACGCCATGAACGAGATGCGCCTGTCATCGTCAGCTAAACACGTGAAAAGCGCGCGCGTCGTGGGAGATGTCATCGGCAAATACCATCCGCACGGCGACACCAGCGTCTATGACGCCATGGTGCGCGTGGCCCAGGACTTCACCCTGCGCTATCCGCTGGTCGACGGCCAGGGAAACTTCGGCTCGCGGGACGGCGACGGCGCGGCGGCGATGCGCTACACGGAATGCCGCCTGACGCCCATCGCCGAACTGCTGCTGGCGGAAATCGACCGCGGCACCGTGGATTTTGCGGCCAACTACGACGGCGCCTTCGCCGAACCCAAGCTCCTGCCCGCACGCCTGCCCGTCGTTCTTTTGAACGGCGCCTCGGGTATCGCGGTGGGCATGGCCACGGAGATTCCGCCGCACAATCTGCGCGAAGTGGCAGAGGCCGCGCGTCTGCTGATCAGGAAACCCAACGCCTCGCTGGAAGAAATCCTGGCACTCCTTCCCGGGCCTGACTTCCCCGGCGGCGGCCAGTTGATCTCGCAGCCCGCAGACATCCGCGAAGCCTATGCCAACGGCCGCGGCAGCCTGCGCATGCGGGCGCGCTGGCATGTCGAGGACCTGGCGCGCGGCCAGTGGCGGGTGGTCGTCGATGAACTGCCGCACGGCGTCTCGACCTCGAATGTGCTGGCCGAGATCGAGGCCATCACCAACCCGCAGCCGCGCGCAGGCAAGAAGGACGTGACACAGGAGCAGAAGAATCTCAAGCAGCTCGTGCTCGGGATACTCGAATCGGTCAGGGACGAGTCCTCCGACAAGGCGGCGGTGCGCATCGTGCTGGAGCCGCGTTCCTCGCGCATTCCCCAGGAAGAGTTCATGGCCGTGCTGCTGGGACAGACGAGCCTGGAAGCCAGCGTCCATATCAATCTGACCATGATAGGTCTCGATGGTCGCCCACAGCAGAAAAACCTCAAGGCCATTCTCAGCGAGTGGATCGCCTTCCGCTTCATCGCGGTCGAGCGGCGCACCCGCCATCGCCTGTCAGAGGTCGAACGCCGCCTGCACATACTCGAAGGCCGCATGACGGTGTTCCTGCAGATCGAGAAGGTGATCCGCTGCATCCGCAATGCCGACGAGCCCAAGCCCGAACTGATGTCAAAATTCGGTCTGACCGAGATCCAGGCCGAAGACATACTGGAGATCCGCCTGCGCCAGTTGGCGCGCCTCGAGGGCATCAGGATAGAGAAGGAATTGGGCGAACTGCGCGAGGAACACGGAGGACTCACAACGCTGCTCGACTCGCGTCCGGAGATGACCCGCTTAATCGTGAAGGAGATTGCCGAGGACGCCAGGAAATACGGCGATGCCAGGCGCACCCTGATGGAGGCGGTCGCCCCCATAGTCGCCGCAGAGTTTGCAGTGCCCGACGAGCCGGTGACCGTGATTCTTTCCCAGAACGGCTGGGTGCGCACGCGCCAGGGGCATGGCATCGATCCGGCCAGCATCGCCTACAAGACCGGAGACTTCCCCTTCCTGGTCGCGGAGAGTAGAACGGTCTGGCCCCTGCTGCTGATAGACGACAAGGGCCGCGCCTACAGCGTGCGCATCCCGGACATTCCCGGCGGACGCGGCGACGGCGTACCCATCGCCACCCTGATAGAACCCCAGGATGGCGGACGCGTCGTGCAGGCCATCACCGATGCGCCGGAGAGCCAATACCTGTTCGCCAACTCGGCGGGCTACGGCTTCATCGCAATCCTGTCCGACCTGGTTTCCCGCAACAAGTCTGGCAAGACCTTCCTCACCCTGGAAAAGGGCGACAAGGTACTGGCGCCTGCGCGCGCAGGCGGCATCGCCATCGCCGCCCTGTCGCAAAAGGGCCGCCTGCTGGTGTTCGCATCAAGCGAGATGAAGACCATGGCCAAGGGCCGCGGCGTCATCGTCATGGATCTCGAGAAGGGCGAGGAGTTGCTGTCGGTCGCGGTCAATGGCGGAACCGTCGTGACGGTGGCAGGCACAGGTCGCGGCGGCAAGGAGGTCGAGCATTCGCTCAAGGGCGCAGAACTGAAGAAGCACTTCCTGCATCGCGCCCGCAAGGGCTGCCAGATCGCAGCGAAACTCAAGCCTTTGACGGTACGTTGATGGGACGGCCCTCTGACGAACTGCTGGCCGCGGCACAGTTCTGGTTCGTGTTGAGGCCGTTCACCGCCGTCGATACGCGGACCAACCTGCGCTTCGATGCCCGGACATGCACACTGATGATGACCCCGGAGGTTCTCGACTGGCGCGACGAAAGAGCAAGACATTCCCCGGTCGGTGGAGGCGAGCTTTCCCGAATTCTCGCGCGCGACGTCAAGAGTTACGAAGAGGAACTGCGCGGTCTCATCGAGGCGGGCCTGGTACAGACCTGGGGAATGACCGAATAAGTCCGCCACCAGATTGCCGCGGCCCTGCGGGCCTCGCAATGACGAGGTTGTGCTTGCTAAGGCATTCCCTGGGGAATATCCGAATAAGTCCGCCACCAGATTGCCGCGGCCCTGCGGGCCTCGCAATGACGAGGTTGTGCTTGCTGAGGCATTCCCTGGGGAATATCCGAATAAGTCCGCCACCAGATTGCCGCGGCCCTGCGGGCCTCGCAATGACGAGGTTGTACTTGCTAAGGCATTCCCTGGGGAATATCCGAATAAGTCCGTCATCGCGAGCCCCAAAGGGGCGTGGCGATCTTCAAGCCGCTGCTATGAATAAGTCCGCCACCAGATTGCCGCGGCCCTGCGGGCCTCGCAATGACGAGGTTGTACTTGCTG
>CAIYYX010000174.1 GCA_903930535.1 uncultured Sterolibacterium sp.
ACATCTTCAGGCACCGTGCCGCGCGAAGCGACTGCCGTCATTGCGAGCAAAGCGAAGCAATCTTCTTCGCATTCCAAGATCGCCACGCCCTTCGGGCTCGCGATGACGGGCTGGAAGATCGCCGCACCCTTCGGGCTCGCGATGACGGGCTGGAAGATCGGCGCGCCCTTCGGGCTCGCGATGACGGGTTTTTTGAGCGTCATTGCGAGGCCCACAGGGCCGTGGCAATCTCAATGACGGAAATGAAACCCGGGTTTCAGATTTCTCCTGGGCTTCCAATGACAGGGCATCTGAAATGTAATTGCGGTCAGAATTTTTAGGCATCCAGAATTCGAACCTTCAAAAGGCGCCGCATGACCGGTAACAACGAAGCGAAGCAGCAGGTTTTTCGCAATACGAGCAAGGCGCAGCCCTTGCTGGTAGCCCCCCCTCCCCGACTCCTCGAGTAATGCGCCAGGCCTGGCTGCAGCAGCCGATAGCGTCAGCCGCCCCGTTGCCAACTCGAACGGCATGACCATGCTCGGCTCTCTCGCGACAGTGATCTTCTCCCCCGCCAAGGCACTGATGAATCGGCTGCCCATCAGCCATAAATTTGCCATTCTGGGGCTGATGTCCTTGATTGCGATTGCAGTGGCCATGTATGGCCTGTTCTCCAGTCTCAATCAAGTCATCGACTCTTCGCAGCGGCAACTGCAGGGCATTGCGCTGATCAAGCCGCATACCCAGGTAGTGCAACTGATGCAGAGGCACCGCGGGCTATCCAGCGGGCTGCTCAACGGCGACGAAGCCATGCGCGAACCGCTGATCGCGATGGGGAAAAGGCTCGCCCAGGCATTGCTGGCGGTGGAGCGCATGCTTCTGGCCGATATGACCCCGGGTCTGGCAGGCCAGAGCATCCAGGCCGATTTTGAGCGCATCCGAACCGATGGTCTCCGTTGGACGGCAGATGAGAACTTCGCCGCCCATACCCGCCTGATCCAGCAGCTACAGACGTCGAGCGTGAGTGTCGCCGATGTTTACGCGCTGCCCAACGCACCGGAGATCGGCGCGTTCTATCTGATCGACGCGGTCATCGACAAGCTGCCGCATATGCTCGAGGTCCTTGGGCAAATCCGCGCCTACGGCACGGGCATTCTGGCAAAGAAGCAGGCCACCGAGCAGCAGAAGGTGGAAATGAACACGCTGATTGCGGGACTCCGCTCGACGATCTCCGAGCTCGAGACCAGCCTCGACAAGACCATCCGCTACAACGAGGGCGTGGAGAGTTTTCTGACCTCCAAGGAAATCAACACTTCGGCACTGGAGATCGCCGCGCTCGTGGCTTCGGACATCGTCACCGGCCGTCTGGCCACGCCTTCCGTGATTTTCTTCGGCATGGCAAGCGAGGCGATCGACCGGGGCTACAGCCATCTTTACGATTCCCTGATACCGATGTCAGAGTCGCTCATCAGGGCTCGCATCGCAAGCGCAGAAAAGACACTGTACCTAAGCATCTGCGCAGCCCTCCTGGTGTTTCTGATCGTGATCTATTTCTCGATTGCGATCAGCCATACCATCGTCAGCGGCATACGCTCGATCGCTCAATCGGCTCGAGCCTTTGCCGGCGGCGACATGAGCGAACGCATCCGGCTCGACACGCGCGACGAATTGAGCCAGGTGGCCGGCAGCTTCAACGAAATGGCCGCCGGCTTCAGCGCCGTGCTCGAGGCAAGACGGGAAGATGATGCGCGTCTGCGGACCACCATCGAGACCGCCATGGATGCCGTGGTCAGGATGGATTCCGGGAACGTCATCATCGGCTGGAATAGACAGGCGGAAAATATGTTCGGCTGGAGCGCCGCCGAAGCGCTAGGGCGGAGGATGAGCGATACCATCATCCCGCTGAAGTACCGAGAGGCGCACGAGCAAGGCCTGAAGCGCTTCCTGCTCTCAGGCATCGGACCGGTCCTCAATTCGCGCATCGAGATTGTCGGCCTGCATCGGGATGGCCACGAGTTCCCCATCGAATTGGCCATTGCCCCGACCACGATGGATGGCAATTACGAATTCAGCGCCTTTATTCGCGACATCACCGACAGCAAGAACCAGGCAGTAGAACTGGAGCGACACCGTGATCACCTTGAGGAACTGGTGCTGATCCGCACCACGCAACTGGCCGAAGCCAGCGTGATCGCCGAGGCGGCCAATCGTGCCAAGAGCAGCTTCCTGGCCAACATGAGCCATGAAATCCGCACCCCCATCAACGCCGTGCTGGGTTTCGCCTATCTCTGTTTGAGGCTTGATCTTCATCCGCGCGAACGTGACTACCTCAACAAGATTTACAGCGCCTCGAATTCGCTGCTGGCCATCGTCAACGACATTCTCGACACCTCAAAAATAGACGTCGGGATGCTTGAAATAGAGCACATCCCCTTCGCGCTGAATGATGTGTTGCAGCGAGTGACCAGTCTGCTCAGCCTCAAGGCGCGTGAAAAAGGCATCGAACTGGTTATCGCCGTCATGCCCGAGATTCCGGAAAATTTGCAGGGCGACCCAAATCGTCTGCGTCAGGTGCTGATCAACCTGATGAACAATGCCTTGAAGTTCACCGAGCGCGGCGAGATCAGCCTGGTCGTGGAGCCGGTGGCCGTCAGCGCGGAGACGACCACCTTACGCTTCTCTGTGACCGACACGGGCATCGGCATGACGCCAGAACAGCAATTGCACTTGTTCACCGCCTTTACCCAGGCAGACAGTTCCACCACGCGCAATTATGGCGGCACCGGCCTGGGGCTGGCGATCAGCCAACAACTGGTCGAACTCATGGGTGGCAAGATAAAGGTCGTCAGCGAAGCGGGGGCAGGCTCCTGCTTCAGTTTCACGACCTGTTTCGGCGTTGCGGCCCAGACTGCCGGCGCATCTGCGGCAAGCCCGGCGCTTGCCGGCAAGCGCGTTCTGGTGGTCGAAGACAACGACGCCTTGCGCAAACTGCATTGTCTGAACCTGAGGAATTATGGCTGCCAGGTGGAGGCCGTGGCTTCCGGCGAGGCGGCGCTGGCGTTGTTGCAGGATGGGGTGCAGGCAGACTTCATCCTGCTCGACTGGCACCTGCCCGGTCTGGATGGCCTGGCCGTTGCCCGCCGCCTGCGTGCCAACGGAAACCCAGCGCACATCATCGTCATCACGGGTGACGAACCGACGCTGGCTCAAGCGCAAGCGGAAGGCTGCCGCATCCATGCCTTCCTGGGCAAACCCGTGGCGGCCATCCGCCTCTTCGCTACGATGATGAGCGCTCTGGACGACTCTGCCTCAATGTCGCTGCCCGGTGAGTGTCTGATGGTCACGCCGGATCTGGCGGGTGCTGCCATCTTGCTGGTGGACGACAACGATTTCAATCGTCAGGTCGGCCGGGAACTGGTTGAAATTACCGGTGCCACGGTCGCCACCGCCAACGATGGCGAAGCCGCCGTGGCGGCGGTGGCCGGCGGCGACTACGCTCTGGTGCTGATGGATTTGCAGATGCCGGTGATGGATGGTTACAGCGCCGCACGCATCATCCGCGCGAGCCGGCCCGACCTGCCGCTCATCGCGCTGACTGCCCACGCCATGATCGAGGAAAGGGCTCGCGTGCTGGCCGCAGGCATGAACGACATCCTGACCAAGCCCATCCTGCCCGACGCGCTCTATGCCATGCTCGCCCGCTGGCTTCCGGGAGTCAGGCAAGACACGCCAACGCCGGTGCCTCAGGCACCGGAGCTTGCGTCGATTGAAGTTTTCGATCTCGGCGAAGCACTGCTCCGGGTGAGCGGCAACCGCGAGATGCTCGAACGCTTTCTGCGCCTATTCCGCGAACGCAATAGCAGCATCGTCGCAGAGATTGGCGCGGCATTTGCCCAGGATGATCTGCAAACGGCGCGGCAACTCAGCCACTCCCTGAAAGGCGGTGCTGGCACCGTCGGCCTCGTCGAACTGCAAGCCGCGGCGGCCGCATTGGAAAAAACGCTGGCCCTGGCCATCAATGCGCCTGAGCATCCCACGTACGGCCAACAAGACCTCGCCGCACTCGAGGCCGCCTGGCCGCGGGCGATGGCCGCGCTGGCAACGCTGCTCGACAAGGTTGAACAGTAAGACAGAGGCATCTGCGGTTACTGCGCCGGTTACCAAGGGGCTTTGAGCCTCGCCTGATTCGGCAAGGCAGAAATTCGGGGCGGGCAAAGGGATATTTTCCTTGCAGCATTTCTCTCCACCATCTTTTTCGTATTGGCTGCGCGCAGCAGCGTGACGGGGACAAAACAATCCAAGATCGCCGCGCCCCTCTGGGGCTCGCGATGACGGGTTTTTGAATGTCATGCGACTGCCGTGCTTCCGTCATTGCGAGCAAAGCGAAGCAATCTTCTTCGCATTCCAAGATCGCCACGCCCCTTTGGGGCTCGCGATGACGGGCTGGAAGATCGGCGCACCCTTCGGGCTCGCGATGACGGGTTTTTTGGGCGTCATTGCGAGGCCCACAGGGCCGTGGCAATCTCAATGACGGGGTTTTGAATGTCATTGCGACTGCCGTGCTTCCGTCATTGCGAGCAAAGCGAAGCAATCTTCTTCGCATTCCAAGATCGCCACGCCCCTTTGGGGCTCGCGATGACGGGCTGGAAGATCGCCGCACCCTTCGGGCTCGC
>CAIYYX010000175.1 GCA_903930535.1 uncultured Sterolibacterium sp.
GAAGTGGCGGCCTTCTATTCCGACTCCGTCAAGGGTGCCGAAATTGATCTGTATGCGGTGAAAATTCCGATAACCGATGCAGGACCGAGTATTTCCTATGGAGATGGGAAAGTTCGAGATCACGCTTATATCTGGGAAGGAACCACCTACCCGGCAAATCCTAACACCCAACAGGCACCGCCCCTCATTTCGCACCCACCCGGATCTACATCCACGCCTTCAGTTGGCGGCGCGTATGTTTGGAGTGACCCGAAGCTCAAACCCGAGAATGCCCAACTTCACCGTGACTTGTATGAGAACTACGTACCCGATAGTCCGGGTAGACGAAACATTTTTCCACGACTAAGAAACGAAGATCACAGCAAGTTCGCGATGTGTGCCTTATTCACTCGTCCTGCTAGGGTTGGTGTTGATGCATCCTCTGACACACTGCGAGCGGAACTTCATTTGTTATCAGAAAATGCTTCCACAAACAATCCAGGAGAAGGAACAGCACCAGATCAACACCCCGGTCAACGAGGTATTCTGATTGCCGTAAACGATATGTCCGAGGAAACAGTTCCTGCCTTTGCTCCCCAAGTCTTCAATGAGGTAGTTCAATATTCAATGGCACACGAAATTGGCCATACATTGATCTGGAACCAAGACGGAGGACATCCTCACGCAGGAGTCCCTGCGCTCATGGCCGATTCGATGCCAGTGCCGCCTACCCTTGTTCCGATTATCATGCAAGATCTTGAGATAAGCCTCATCGAACTCCGAAACCGCCTCTCCATTTACCCATGACGCTGATCCTATCGGTTTTGCTACTTTCTTGCATTTGTATCGGCACGGCCGCTGGTGAGCCGAATAGCGCTAGCTTACCCGTGCGGGTAGAGGTGCGCGTGCATGTTCCTTACCAGGAGATTTTGGCTAACGAACATTACCATTGGGGCATAGTGCGCATCGAGAATCGAGGCGAGCAGAAGCTTCCGATATTCACTAATCAAGGAGGCACGCCGACAGCATTGGCTCAGTTCCAAACCCAAATCCGAGAGAGCGAGGAGTCATTAAAAAATCCACAGTTGGCTCCATGGGCCGAAATCGTGCAACAAGCCGAATGGTCACTTAGGCCGAATGAGGCAGTTGAAATGTTAGTAACTTCTGCCAAAGGCATTCACTTGGATCCTAGCGGTGAGTCCCGTCTCGCGCTGCAGATTGGCCCAAATGTTGTCGTGTATTCGAACTGGGTTCGCCTACAGACATTACCGGGACAGCGCGTTGATCAATGGGCGGTAATTGCCAACGGGCAACTGACACCCGGCGACACGGGATTGTCGGAGTTTGTTACAACGTCAATAGAGTCAGATCTGTGGCTTTTTGAGCGTCCTGTCTGGAATAAGAATATTATCCATCGGATTTGCCTGCTTCCAGATAGTGAAATCCCCAGAATCGTCGTCGACATGAAAAAGAGTCAAGCCATGATCGAGTTTTCATCGCATTCTGAGGCCACAACATACTTCAATGCCCGCCTCGGTCTAAGCCGGAGTACTCCATGGCCTGATGGCAACATCAGCAATGATTTCATCGGCAAACCAATACCCGTCGATGCACCCTCACCATTGGAATTCCCGCTTGAGCTTTTTGTAGAAAACCATGGAAAGACCTCCACTTCCAAAGCTCTGGACCAATCGGCAACTCGCCAGTCTTCAGGCGGGGTAAAGGACCGCTCCCCATCGAACGACCATCCGACCGCTTGGCCACCAGTTTGGTTTTGGATTGCTGGCACCTGCACCCTCGTAGGCATCCTTGCCGTGAAGATGCGTGTGGCACGAGCAAAGAGATGATTCACTCAAGCCAACCCAAGACAATCCCCCCATTGATTGCCCAGCGAATAATGCGTTAGTACCATTAGATTTGAGACCAAATTGGCGACAGTTAGAGATTATTCGACGCCGTAACTCGTTGGTCGTGAGGAGGAAATCTATTAAGCGGGGTGATAGTACAAGGGTAAGCGTCCCAAAATTCACCCCCTTGGCATGGCCCCGCAGACTGCTAGGCTCCGAC
>CAIYYX010000176.1 GCA_903930535.1 uncultured Sterolibacterium sp.
CGCCAACGCAAATGCGGCACATGGAAAAATGATCAAGTGCTGATGGCGTCTAAGACGCTCAAAGGCGAGCTGAGCAAATTGCAAGGGCAGATTATGGATGATTCACTGCGAGTCGAAGATTTGTTCGTGGATTCCGCCGTCTTGGCGCTGAAGGCAGCCAACGAGCAGATGTACCGCGTTATGGCAGATCTCATCGCTGTTTGCCGCACCCCTGACTGAGTCCGACGATGCGGATGCTGCCGAAGTCGGCGCTGTCGAACGCCTGGCCGATGCAGCGCATGCCTAACTTCAGGCGCTGAGCGGGGAGATCCCGGGGCGATCCTTGCTACGCCGGAATGGTCGGGGCTACAATAGAAGAACTTCGACGCAGGTGAGGATCGCGCCTCTTACGGGCGGTCGGCGGCACGGTGGAAGTCCGTTCCAAACAACCGGGGCCACCTCTCGTGATGAAGGCATTTTGTACTGTTAAAGGACTGCTTTGCGTTTGCGCGTTATTTTTTTCCGCTCTCGCTACAGCCGCCCTGAGCGATGTCTTTCCGGCCGATTTCGTCGCCTTGCCGGCAGGACAGATGGCTGCCTCTGTCTACCTCTTCGAGAGTAGACAGGAGGGAACCTGGGCCAAAGGCCATCGATTGGGCGATGCGCAACTGAGCACCACCGTCGCCGCCGCGCGTTTCAGCCGCTTCTACCGCATCGGCGAGGTCAAGGTTGCCCCGGTGTTCGTCCTCTCGTCGCTCAACATAGCGCTTTCTGGAAACGCGATACCGGCCAATGTCGCTCGCGGGCGTTCCGGACTCGGCGACTTGCGCCTGGGCGGCACGGTCTGGTTCATTGACGATGCGCAGAACAGACACTATCTGGGCCTCAATCTGACGGCGATGTTTCCGAGCGGGCGCTACGACAGCCATGAACTGGCCAACCCCGGCGAAAATCGGCGGCGGCAAGGGCTCATGCTCGGTTGGGTCAAGGGGCTGTCGGACAACTTGACGTTCGAGGCGGCGCCGGAAGTTGCGTGGTATGGCAGCAATTCGGCCAACTATCCGGGCAATGTCCGCCTCGATCAGCGTCATACCGTTTCGCTGACGACTTATCTGCGTTACCGGTTCGCCCCGCAATGGCTGGTTTTCGTCGGCGCCCAGGCCAATGAGGGGGGCGAAACGGTCATCAATGGCCTCGCCCAAAACAATCCCATTTACGGCCGCCGCTTTTATCTTGGCGGCACCTATCTTCTCGACAAGGATAACGGCATCAACCTGCGCTTGGCTTTTGACGCCACGCCCTTGACCGGGCTGAAAACGACCCAAGAAATTGCCCTGCGCTGGATTTCGCGCTATTAACCGCCATGGCGACAGATCGCGTTACATTCCAGGTGGCGACTTTCATGAGAGGCGGTTTCCAGACGGAATCTGCAACCATTTCAGCATGGCCTCATAGAGCACATCGGGTGGCACAGGCTTGCCGATATGATCGTTCATTCCGGCGGCGAGACAGGCCTCCCTGTCCTCGTCGAAGGCGTTGGCGGTCGTGGCAAGTATCGGGATGGCCGTCATGCCTGGCAATCGGCGAATGGCGCGTGTGGCTTCCAGTCCATTCATGACAGGCATCTGCACATCCATCAGAATCAGCGCGTAGTCGTTTGTCCGAGCCTTGTCCAAGGCGTCCTGGCCGTTGTCGCACATGTCTACAACCAAGCCGGCATCTTCCAGCAGGAAGGCGGCCACCTCCCGATTCACGGCATCGTCTTCCGCCAACAGGACGCGAAGACCGGTGAAGAGCCTTGCCAAGCTTTCTCGCGGCGGTTCCGTTTGCGAAATGACTCTGGGCTGAATTTCTGTGACCACCCTCTGCATCCTGGCCGTGACCCAGAAACTGCTGCCGACACCCTCCTGGCTGCTCACTCCGGTATCGCCGCCCATCAAGAGCGCGATGCGCCTGGAGATGACAAGACCGAGGCCTGTGCCGCCGTATTTTCGCGCCGAGGAGTCGTCTGCCTGGCTGAAGGCCTGAAACAACCTCGCCTGCTGCTCCGGGCTGATGCCTATGCCTTGATCGGCGACCTCGATGCGCAGCAACAGGCTTTGGCTGTCCTCCTCTGCGATGCGGGCGCGAACCGTGATCCGGCCGCGCTCGGAGAACTTGATGGCATTGCCTATGAAGTTGAGCAATATCTGCTTCAGGCGGAAGGCGTCGCCACACAGCATATCGGGCATGCCGGGGGCCATTTCGCAGGAGAGTTGCAGGCTCTTGGCGCGGGCCAGCGTCTCCTGCATCTGGAGAGTGTCGCCAAGCGTTTGGGAGAGGGAAAAGGGCTTCTCTTCCAGAGTCATTCTGTCGGCTTCTATCCTGGAGATGTCGAGGATGTCGTTGATGACCGAAAGCAGATGCTGTGCCGCAGCCATGCTTTTGTTCAGTTGGTCTATCTGCTTGGGATCCGTGGCTCGGCGCAGCACCAGGTTGGTCATGCCGATGATGCCGTTCATCGGCGTGCGCAACTCATGGCTCATGTTGGCCAGAAAGATACTCTTGGCGCGATTGGCGGCTTCGGCAGCATTCTTTGCTTCGGCCAATTCTGCGGTGCGCGAGGCCACGAGTTCCTCGAGGTGATTGCGGTGTTCTTCAAGTTCGGCCTCGGCCCGGTCGCGCAGCCTTTCATTCGAGTGCAGGCGAAAGAAAAACCACCACATGCCGGCCAGCAGGATTCCTGTCAGAGAAATGGTAATGACTGCTGCCGCTTTCCAGTTGGTCAGGACATCCTCATCGGCTATGGCTGCCGCGACGAGAAAAGGATAAGTTTCCAGCGCATGGTAGTTGAATATCCGGGAAACCGAATCGATAGGCGAGGGCAGTCTGAAGCTGCCCACATGTTTGCCCGAGCGAACCAGGTCCAGGAGGTATGTGTTGGGCAACGGCATGTTGATTTCCGCCGGCAGTTCAGGCTGGCGAATGACCAGACGGCCATTGTCGGTGCGGCGGATGGTAATGTTGCCGTGTGACCCGATATTCAGGGAAGCGAACAGGCGCTGAAAGTGCACGAGGTCTATCGGTGCTATGACGATGCCGAGCAAATGCCCCGAGGCATCCTTGATGGGCACTGCGGCGACCATCAAGGGCTGGGGGTTGATGAGGCCTGTCGTGACCTCGGAAAAGACCATGGGGGTGGAAGGCTTCGCCTTCAGCTCCTGAAAGTAGCCGCGCTCGCGCACAGAGACGGCTGTCTTGAACGGCTCCGAGGAGTAGAGCAGGTCTGCCTCGGCAGAGAAGACGCGGAAGCCCAGGATTTCCGGAAAGCGGTCTTTCAGCGTGGCCAGCTTGGCCTCGATGTTGGCCTTGTATTTCCCGCTATTTGCCGCCAGCAGGGCCTCGGGCGGCAGGGATGCGGCGCTGAACTCCAGGCTGGTCTGGACCCGCCGCAGGGTCGCATCGAGGCGGGACTCGATGATGGCTGCAATATTGGCGCCGTCTGTTGCTGCCTTCCCGAGCGCCTGTTGATGGCTGAACCAGAGCCCATAGGTGGCCAGGCCGACGATGATGAGTGAGCCGGCAAGGAGAAACAGCAGGGCCGTGAAAGACCGTATCCGGCGAGGGTTCAACTCATTGGATATCATTTGCAGGGCTTCAGTCTTTCGCTCAGTTCGGCCAGCAGTTCTTCCAGGGATTCGGCCAATTCCCCGGCCAGTGAATGGGTGTCGTCGCGGCCGAGTTTTGCTGCGGTCTCGGCTTCATTAGCCAGCGCTGCCAGAGGCAAGGCAGAAAAATTGCCGCCGAGGCTCTTGATCTTGTGGGCAAGAAAACCCACGGCCTGCTGGTCACCGCTTGCCGCCGCGGCGCGCAGCTTGGCGGGGGTCTCGGAATGATTTTCCAAGGCCAGGTGAGCGAGCTTGTCGATAAAGCTCAGGTGGCCGCTGTAGCGTGCGAGAAGCGCCGGCCAGTCGATCTGCCCTGCCGCGGCAGGCGTGGCGGGCGATGGCTTTGCGGGAGGCATGATAGGCTTGGCCATTACTCAGGCCGTTGCCGCCAAGGGCAATCGGCACACGCTGCGATGGCGACCTTTCTGACCATAACTAAAGGTATAGAAATGAGAGATCGGTGCAATTATCACCCCGGCAAGAAAAATTGCAAGAGTCGGGGTCAATCAAAAGGGATCTCGAATATCGCCTTTATCGTCCAGTCGTCCGAGACAAGGGTGAGGCCTTTGCCGATGCCGATATTGAAATTCCAGGGCTTGCGATCGAAGTCCATGACCAGGAAGATGGATCGGTCTTGCTGCTCCCTGGGCAGAAAGTCTCGCCATTTCCCCATCGCCGAGTAGTATTCCATGCCCAACGCGATGCCCGTGGCCACATTGCGCGATATTTTCCAGCCGAGTTTGAACTGTGGGTTGTCCGCGGTCTGTCCTGACGAAAGATCCCACCCGAAGACCGGATTGACTCCGAAAAGCCAAGCGTCGCTGCGGTAGCCGGCAATAAGCCGCAACTCGGAAGCATAGCGGGACTGCGAGAATTGCCCGGAGATGCTGGACAGTTCCTCGTTTGCGCCGAGATACCAGCCACCCGTGTCCTCGCTGTGAAGCGGAATCCATTTGAGCCGAAGCTTCACACCAGGAAGGTAGAGATTTCCGGAAGCGTCGCGCACCGCGGGAAGATACAGACCCGCCTCGAAATCACGGGACAGGCCATAGGAGAGTTCGGGCGTTACACGTATGCCGTGATGCGTGCGAACCGCACCGGGGAAGTCAGGCTGGGAAACCCCTTTCAGGGTGGCATTGACATGCGCTTCCAGGCCAAACTCTCCGGCCTTGTTGATGTCATCGGTGTAGACCTGGATTTCATCGGTGAGAGGCGGTGAGGCCTGTCCCGGCATAGGGGCCAGAAGAACGAGGGTGGGAAAAACGCAGCAGAGAATGAGGCGTCGGCAGTTAATCATGGTCTTCAGGTTCGCCATTGGTCAACGTGTTTTTTCCCGATTGGACGGCGGATAGCCGGCCGCGTCGAGCAACTTGTTCCAGGCATTCTCAAGATAGCCTTTCTCCGCCTTTGCGCC
>CAIYYX010000177.1 GCA_903930535.1 uncultured Sterolibacterium sp.
CCAATTTTGTTCCTGCATCTCCTGGCCGACCGGAAGCTGAATCCTGGGGCCGTGATGCTGGACATTGGCAGCGGCGAACCGGAGTTGCTGTCACCCCTCTTCGGGAATGCCGACTTTGCCGCACTCGCAGCGGAGCTTCCCTGCGTGATCGGCACCAACGAGGCCAGCCTCCTGCCGGCAGGGCTGCTGCAGACGCTGCAGGACCAGGGTTGCCGTCTGATCGAAGGCAATGCCGTGCATCAGGCCGATGGACAAGGCAAGCCGGTTCTGCCGCCGGGTATGGAATGGCTGGGAGGCGGCTGGTACCTGACGCCTCCGCCCAAGCCGGTGGGAAGCCAGACCTTGTCCCGGGCAATGGCCTTGAAGCTGGTGCAGTTGGTGGCAGCCGATGCCGATACCCGCGAGATAGAGGAGATCTTCCGGCACGACCCGACTCTTTCCTACCAGTTGCTGCGCATCGTCAATTCCCTGAGCATGGGAACCAACAAGAAGATTTCCAGCTTTTCTCAGGCCATCCTCCTGCTGGGACGGCAGCAACTGCGGCGCTGGCTGAATTTGATGCTTTTCGCGGCGCGCAAGGAAGACCCCCGCTCGGCCATGCTTCTGGCACGGGTTGCCGTCCGCGCCCGCACCATGGAGTTGCTGGCCAAGGCCAGCGGTCTTGACAGGTCAGCGCAGGAACTGGCTTTCATGGCCGGAATGTTCTCCCTGCTGGGCATCCTGTTCGGGCAGCCGCTCACCGAGGTTCTCAAGCCGCTGCAGGTCAGCGATGTCCTGGTGGACGCCCTGCTCAAGAACGAGGGCGATCTTGGCCGCCTGTTGCAGGCGATCGACGCAAGCGAGAGAGGCGATGCCGAGGCTCTGGCCGCCCTGCTTGGCCAGATGCAACTGCCGACAGCCGAGTTCAACAGCATCAACATCGAGTCGCACCGATGGATGCTTGGGGTCATTAAGGAAAACGAGGGCGGTGCACGTGCCTGAGAAGCACATCGCGAAGTGCCTTCGCCTGTGCCAGCAGGTGCGAGACCTGGAAGGGGTGGAACTTCTCCACGCCCTGGGCGAACTGGAACTGGCGCTGCATTCGATTCGCAGCGACGTGGGTGCCCTGCCGACAGCTGAGGAGGTGCAACAGCAAGTCCAGATCCTTGAACAGCTGCAGGAACCGGTGATCACCATGGACATGGCCGGATATCTGACCAGTTGGAACAAGGGTGCGCAAACCCTTTTCGGCTATACGCCGGAGGAGGCCATCGGCCAGCACGTGCTGTTTCTTTACGCCAAAGATGCCGACGACAATGGCGAGATTCCCGAATTGTTTCTCGAGCAGGGCAACTCTTTTCTGGAAGTTCGCCGGCGCAAGAAGTCCGGCGAGGAATTCTGGGCCGGCCTCGCGCTGTCCCTGATCAAGGACAGTGATGACGAACCCGTCGGTCTGGTTGCGCATCTTTCCGAAATCACGGAAAGGCTGTCTACCGAGGACAAGCTGCGGCTTCACTCCAGAATCATCGAGGACAGTGACCAGGGCATTCTGATCACGGATGTCACCGAGCGCATCGTTTCGGTCAACTCCGCTTTCTCGAGAATCACCGGATATTCGGCCGCCGAGGCCATAGGCCAGACGCCGGATCTGCTGCATTCCGGTGTGCAGGATGCGGATTTCCAGACCCGGGTGCGGCAGGCGATTCACGGCGCCGGCCCGTGGCAGGGCGAAATCGTCGGCAAGCGCAAGAATGGCGAGCTGTTTCCTCAATCTGTCTCCATCAGCGTCGTGCGCAAGGACGATGGCGAAATCAGCCATGCCTTTTCCATATTCTCCGACATCAGCGTGTTGCGCGCGGCCGAAGAAAACATGGAGCGTATGGCCAACTACGACAGCCTGACCGGGCTGCCCAACCGCACGCTGCTCAACCAGCTGGTCGGCCATGCCCTGACCTCGGCGAAACGCAACAAGAATTATGGCGCCCTGCTGGCGATCGACCTCAACCGCTTCAGCGCTATCAACGACACCCTGGGCCACGAGATCGGCGATGAGTTGTTGCGCCAGGTCGCGCAGCGTTTCCGCCTGACGCTTCGCGACGAAGACGTGTTGGCCAGAGTCGGCAGCGATGACTTCGTCGTCGCCCTGCTCAACATCCAGAAACGCGAGCATAGCGGCATCGTGGCGCAAAAAATTCTCGCAGCACTCGAACTGCCTTTTCTCATTGAATCCCATGCCCTGTTCATCGGGGCCAGCATCGGCATATCGATTTTTCCCGAGGACAGCCTGGACACCAACACCCTGCTCCGTTTTGCCGATGTGGCGATGAAGCAGGTACAGGAGACCAGCGATTCCGGTTACCTGTTCTACAGCCCGGAGATGAACCAGAGGGCGAAAGACCAGATGCGCCTGGAGGGCGAGTTGCGCCGCGCTCTGGAAGATCAGCAGCTCCTGCTCTTTTATCAGCCCAAAGTAAGTCTGCGCAGCGGCCGCATCGTCGGCGCCGAGGCGCTGATCCGCTGGCGCCATCCTGAACGCGGCATGATTCCGCCCGTTCAGTTCATTCCCGTGGCCGAGGAGACCGGCCTCATCCTCGACGTCGGCAGTTGGGTTCTGGAAGAAGCCTGCAGGCAAGTCAGACATTGGCTCGATGCAGGACTCGAGACGCCGCCCATTGCCGTCAATATTTCCGCGCGGCAATTCGATGCACTGCTGCCTGAGCGCATTCAGGAGGTTCTCGATCGTTACTCCTTGCCCCCGGAACATCTCAAGCTCGAGATCACCGAAAGCCTCTTGGTGCGCGGACCAGAAATGGTGATTCCCATCATGAACGAACTGGTGGCCATGGGTCTCGATCTTTCACTCGACGACTTCGGCACCGGCTATTCCAGCCTGGCTTATCTCAAGAAGTTTCCGATCAGCACGCTCAAGATCGACCGCTCCTTCGTCATCGGCCTGCCGGACGAGGAAAACGACTGTGCCATCGCCCAGGCCATCGTCACCATGGGCAAGCAATTACGCCAGGAAATCGTCGCAGAAGGCATCGAGACGCTTGCGCAGATGAACTTTCTGCGCGACCTTGGCTGCGACCAACTGCAGGGTTACCTGTTCAGTCCGCCGGTTGCGGCCCTGGATTTCGAGAACATGGTTCGCCAGGGAAAGCGCCTTTCCTTCGTTTAATCGCACCTCCGCATCAACCTCTTTCTGATTGACTCACACATGGCATCACTCTCCCCGGAAATAAACGCCAGACTCGAACTCGCGGTAGACCGCATGCCGGCCTTTCCAAAAAGCGTGCAGAAGATTCTGGAACTGTCCCGCAACATCAATTGCGCGCCCAAGGAACTCATCATGGTGATCGAGAAGGATCCCGTGATGACCATCAAGATCCTCAAGGTGCTGAACTCCGTCTATTACTCCCTGCCGAGCAAAATCACCTCGGTCAGCCGCGCCGTGGTTTATATCGGCATCAACACCGTCAAGAACCTGGCGCTATCCTTTGCCGCCGTGGGAATGCTGCCCAGCAGGAATGTCGCGGGATTCGACATCGACCGCTACCTGCAGCATTCGCTGGTGACTGCCGGCATTGCCCGGCAACTGGCGCAAAAGCACGGGAATGGGCAGGTCGATCCCATGGACTGCTATGTCGCAGGATTGCTGCATGATTTCGGCAAGGTCGTTTTTGCCCAATTCATGGCGGCAGAGTTCCAGGAAGTCTTGCAGAAGAGTTCGGACCGTCCCCTGCATGAAATCGAGAGCGAAAGCATCGGCGTCAATCATGCCGTGGTCGGAGCAATGCTGATCCAGCGCTGGAACTTCCCGGAAACCCTGGTCGAATGCGTGCGCGATCACCACGAGAATC
Source organism: uncultured Sterolibacterium sp. (assembly GCA_903930535.1). Classification (GTDB taxonomy): domain Bacteria; phylum Pseudomonadota; class Gammaproteobacteria; order Burkholderiales; family Rhodocyclaceae; genus CAIYYX01. Next base: position 3,840 of record CAIYYX010000177.1, read on the forward strand.
CTGTCATGGACAACCCGATGTCCGAATGTCTTTTCCTGGCGGACACAATCGCAAAGAGGGCGGCTGAGGTCGAGGGTCTGCCGCCGGTCGTATATGACTCCAATTGGCGCGGCAAGCATATCGTGCTTTCGGTGGATAGAGCCATCGCCTCCCTGGGCGATCTGACCGCCTTTTCCGCCGAGGCGCAGATGTTCAAGCAGGCGAGCCGGACATGAAGGTTCGGCTCTGGGGGGTGCGCGGCTCCATCGCCTGCCCTGGCCCCCATACCTTGAGATACGGCGGCAACACCACCTGCATCGAGGTTCGCAGCGATGACAACGACTTGATTGTTCTCGATGGCGGCACGGGCATTTTCCAACTGGCACAGAAGCTGCTGAATGAAATGCCGGTCCAAGCCAATATCTTCATCACCCACACGCATTGGGATCACATCCAGGGATTGCCGTTTTTCACGCCGCTCTATATTCCCGGAAACTCGCTGCATATCCACGGCCCCTTCGATCCGGTGACCAGCAACGGCATCGAGAAGGTGATGGATATCCAGTTGCAATACAGCTATTTCCCGGTGCGCGAAGCCGAGATGAGGGCGCGCATAGAATATTCGACGCTGACGACGGGGCAGACCGTGGCTGTCGGCAGCGCCACCGTGACCGGGACCTTGCTTAACCACCCCGTGGTGAATTTCGGCTACCGTGTCGAACACAATGGCAAGGCTGTGTTTTTCACCGGCGACCACGAGCCGCCCTACAATATTTATGAGCCCGATGATGAGGAATTCGCCGAGTTCGAGGCCATCATCGCGGAGAAGGAGAGCGAGATCGTAGCGGCCATGAGCGGGGTCGATGTGCTGATCTGCGATTCCTCCTATAGCCGGGAGGAATACCCGACGAAAAAAGGCTTCGGCCATGGCACCTTCGACAGCAGCATCCGCATGGCCCGCCAGGCCAAGGTGAAGCGCCTGGTGTGCACCCATCATGAACCAACCCGTTCCGACGATCAACTGGAAGCCTTGTTCGCGGAAGTGATGAGCAGACATCCGCGCGAACCGGGGGACCCGGAAATCGTGCTTGCCCGCGAGGGGATGGAAATCGAGATCTAAAAGGTCGTCCCCGCGAAGGTGGGGACCCAGAGGTTCAAAGAAAGGGCGCTGGATTCTCGCTTGCGCGGGAATGACAAATTTGTGTAGAAACTTGATAATCCTTCGCCAGGCCGAAGAGAGTATCGAGCCTTCGCGCAAAAAAAGAAGCCCGCTTGTGGGCGGGCTTAAATCCAGTTCTAAAGGAGGAAGATCTGGAGGAGACAGGTGCTACTTTATCCGTAATGCTGCAGAGCAACAAACGATAAATTCTCGTCCGACAGATTAGTTGAATTAATCCATGGGATATTCATATGACTATTCAGAAATTCATGGAAAGCTACAAGAAGGCCTGGGAAAGCAGCGACGAGCACTTGCTCTCGTCCCTGTTCGCCGCGGATGGCTGTTATCACAACACGCCATTCTCGGTGCAAATAGGGCATGAGCAAATAGAGAAGTACTGGGCGCGGACCAAACTGCAGACGGACATCCTGCTCAGCTTCGAGATTCTCCATGCTCATGCGGGAGGCGGGATAGCCCATTGGCACACCACCTACCAGGTCACATCCGAGGAAATGTTCGCCATGTGGGCCACCTCGAGCGGCACCAGCCTGCTCGCGCGGAAACCGGGCGACCCCTTGCCGCGCTTAGCCCTAGACGGCGTGGCCGTCGTCGAACTCGATCCCGGCGGCTTATGCCGGCATTTCCGTATCTGGTGGCATTCCGTCATCGACGGCTGAGGCCGCTTACAGGCGCCAAACCTTCAAGCCGGCAGCCTGCAGTTGGGTCGCATCGAAACGGCTCTTGATGTCGATGAAGCATCCCTTAGGCACAACCTTGGCCAGCAGTTCCGGCAGCGCCCTGGCGAAAAAGGCCTCATGGACCACTGCGACGACGAGCGCATCGGCCACAGGCAACTCCTCCCACCCCACGAGGTTCAAGCCACATCTTTGCTGGCTCTCCACCGGATTGGCCACCGGGTCATGGACAAACACTTCGATGCCGAAGGACTCGAACTCCCGGATCAGGTCGATGACTTTCGAGTTGCGCAAGTCCTGCACATTTTCCTTGCAGGTCACGCCAAGCACATTCACCTTGGCGCCCTTGATATGGCTTCCTGCACCTATCATCTGCTTGATGATCTGGTCTGCAATATACTTGCCCATGGTATCGCTGATGCGGCCCCGGCCAGCACCACATCGGGGTGATAACCGAGCATTTCGGCCTTGTAGGTGAGGTAATACGGATCTACGCCGATGCAATGGCCGCCGACCAGTCCGGGAACGAAGGGCAGGAAATTCCATTTCGTCGCGGCGGCATCCAGAACCTCCTGCGTGTCTATGCCGATCAGGTTGAAGATTATGGCGAGTTCATTCATCAAGGCGATATTCAAATCGCGCTGGGTGTTCTCGATCACCTTTGCCGCTTCCGCCACCTTGATGCTGGAAACCTTGTGCACGCCTGCCTCGATGATCAACTCGTAGAGCGCCGACACCTTCTCCAGGGTCGCCCCATCATCCCCTGAAACCACTTTCACTATCCGGCATGCACAGCATGCTTTTCATTCGCGTCAAGCCGGCGCGCGCCCACTGGAATGACCTGAGGTATTCCACCACCTGGAATAGCGGCAGCCAGCCCTTGGGCAGACTCCTATCCACAATTTTTCCCTGATCGACGACAATCCCGTTTGAAGGTCGGATGAAAGCCGTCGCACCGATGACATTGGAGTTCAGCAGGAAGGGCCGCGCCATGCGCAGCAAGGTATCCTCTTCGAAAACGCAGTCGGCGTCCGTCTGACAAACCGGCGGATAGCGCACGAGATTGAGGCCGGCATTGATGGCATCGGCACGGCGGCCGTTTTCCTTGTCTATGATGAGTAGGTTCGGGTACTCCAGGGATTGGTAGAAGCCGCGTATGGGCTGAGTGGCAAAATGCTTTTTGTAAACCCTGTCGATGCGGCGCAATTTGAAGTGCTCTATCAGCACCTGCAGCGTCCCGTCTTCCGAACCGTCATTGACGATGATGACCTCATGCTGACTATGGCATAGGCGATGAGGAGGAATATGCCCACTGGCTAGACTCGTTTCATGAGAACACGGCCATCAGTGTTTTTCCCGTTCCAGCCGGATCAAGTCATCCAGCGTCTCAGACAGAGTCCATATCGGCTTGAAGCCGGTCAAGGACTGCAGTTTGGTGAGATCCGGACGACGATGCGTCATGTCCTCGAATTCGAGGCCATAGGCTTCCGCATAAGGCACGAATTGCAGGGGCTAATTGCTCTTGGCCTGCTTCAGGATCAATTGCGCCAAATTTGTAATGGAGATTTCCTGGTTATTGCCGACATTCACGATTTCCCCCTTGGCCGCAGGCGAGGAAGCCAGCAGGGAGAGGGCAATGACCGTGTCTCTGACATCGCAGAATGATCGCGTTTGATTTCCATCTCCGTAAACCGTCAGCGGCATGCCGGCAACGGCCTGTTTTATCAGGGTCGGAACCACCATCCCAAATTCTCCTGTTTGGTTCGGGCCTATGGTGTTGAACAAGCGGGCGACCACGATATTCATGCTGTAATTCCGGACATAAGCAAAGGCCAGGAATTCGTCGGCGAGTTTCGTCACCGCATAGCACCAGCGCAGCTGCCCGCCTGAGCGAAAGACGACGTCGTCGGTTTCCGAGAAGCTCTGCTTGGTATTGAATCCGTAGACCTCCGAACTGGAAGCGATCACCACTTGCGGATTCCAGCGGTCGGGATGGATGGCGCGAAAGACCCGCTCCGTCCCCGCCATATTGGTCGCCATCACCGCTTTCGGATCGTCCAGGTCTTTTTTCACGCCGACTATCGCCGCCAGGTGATAGATGCGGTCCGCTCAGCCAACTGCGTTTTTCAATCCGTCCCAGGTCAATATGTCGGCTTCATCGAAGCGGAAGGCGGGATTGCCCAGCATGGGCAGGATGTTGTCGAGTGAACCGGTGCTCAGATTGTCTACGACATGGACGTATCGCCGCTGGCAAGATGATATTCGGCGAGGTGAGAACCGATGAAGCCGGCGCCACCTGTGATAAACACATGCATAGCACACTCCCACTGAAACTTGCCCGATTCTAGTCCCTGTCATCTTTTCCCGCTATCTCTCCCGGGAAGTGCCATTCTGTTCGCGCAATTGTTTGTTGAACATCTCGCGGCTCTCGTCACCGGACAGCGCCAGCACGAGAATTGCCAGGACGCGAAGCATCTTGCAAAGGAGGGCATCGAGATGGGCGCGAAGCGTACCGGCAGCCGAGGAAAATTCAAGGCGAGCCATGATGCATATTTTCCCCACATGGCCTATACATGGAGTATCGCCGCCCGCGCTACTCAGGGCTTATCGCAAAACCAGGCGCGGTGAACGGCGGTTCTCAAGTCAGGAGGTGGAAAATGGACGCAATAACGCTCTTGGTGATGCTCGGTGTTCTGGCCACGGTGGTGGCGCTTTTTACCGGAATAGGTTCCATGGCTGAAGGCGGCGAGTTCGACGATCGCCACAGCCACCAGTTGATGTTTGCCCGTGTCGGGCTTCAGGCGCTGACCCTGTTGCTGGTGGTCATTGCGCTGGTCATGTTCAAGTAAGACCCGTGCCTGGGCAGACTCAACGCCCAGGCCTCCCTTCTTTCAGATCACTTCGAATCTGTGCACGCCGATGCCGGGAGCCACCTCCTGGCAAATGGCCCTGACCGCCATTCCGATGCACACTTTATCGGCAGGACAGCCGCCGATGTCGCTCAATAACCTGGCACCCTCCTCCAGTTCCACGATGGCGATGACATAGGGCAGATCCGCCTTGAAGGCCGGGTCAGGCGCGCGATGCACGACGGTATAAGAAAAAATTGTGCCGCGTCCGGATGCCTCAACCCAGCTCAATTGCGCGTTGCCGCAGGAACAAAGCTGACGGGTCGGCGCGTAGGAAATATTGCAGCTTGGGCAATGGCGAAGATTCAATACCCCTGCCGCACAGCCTGCCCAGAATGGCCCGCTGGCGTCAGTCGAAGAAGGAACCGGCTTTGTGCTTTCGGTCATTTGCCCACCTCAGTTGGCCAGGATCAAGGTGCAAGAAAGCGCCATCGGGCCGCCTATGCCTTGTGCCAAGGCGAGTTTCGCATTGGCTACCTGATTCACCCCCGCCTCGCCGCGGACCTGGCGAATGGCTTCGGGCAGAACGATGACATGGGCGTTGCCCCAGGTCATCATGCCGCCGCTGGTATTGGTCGGAATCCTGCCACCCAGCGCGGTATGCCCCTGTGAAAAGAGAGACCCGCCCTCTCCGGGTTCGCAGAAACCCAACTCCTCCATGACCACCAGGGCCGCTATGGTGAAGGCGTCGAACACCTGGGCGACGTCGATATCGCGAGGGGACACGCCTGCCGTGGCGAATGCCGCCTCGCCTGACGCTCGGGTGGCATCACAGGGCAACTCCTTCGCCTCGTGCAAATGGTAGGCACCGTGCCCCTCCCCCGCGCCGATGAGGCGCACCAGGCGTTTCTTCATGTCCCTCGCCCGCTCCACGGTGGTGACGATCACCGCGCTTCCCCAGTCGGTGACGGGACAGCAGTCCAAGACGCGCAGCGGTTCGGCGATGAGGGGCGAGGCCAGGACTTCCGCGATCGAGAGCGGCTCGCGTCTGGGCGCATCCGGCTGCCTGCGCCCGTGTTCGCGGGCGGCCACCGCGACGGCGGCCAGATCGGAGACCGAGGTGCCGAAGCGGTGCATGCGGCGCCGGGCGATCAAGGCATATTTTCCCGGAACGGTGAGACCGAAGGGGTCCTCGAAGTCGTCTGTCCATGGCCTTGCCGCCCGCATGGCCTGGATCTTGTCGCCCTTGAAGCGGGCGCCGCGACTGTCACTCTCCACGACCAGGACGGTATGGCAGGCGCCGCTGGCGATCGCCCGCGCCGCATAGAGCACGCCCAGGCACGGTGAGGCACCGGCGTTCTGCAGCGTCGTGTTGATACGCGCAGGTATGCCCAGCGCCTCCGTCAAAATGGTGCTGAATACGAAATGGGGATCCCCCGCGGGACTGGCGGTGATCACGCCATCGATATCCAGGGGACCCAGGCCGGCGTCTGCTAGCGCGGCGATGGCAGCCTCGACCGCCAGTTCCAGGGCATTGCGCGTCGCCGTCTTCGAGCGCTTTGCCTCGCCGACACCGGCAAAAGCAATGTTCTTGAAAGTCTCTTTCATGGCGAGATGTCGGTATTCCTGCGCAGGGTCAGGGAAAATCCTGGCTTGGCGAGCGCGATCGAGCTTGTATCCGATAGCTTCGAGAGGTCACGCAGGAGGGTTGCCAGGGGAATGTTCCCGCCGCCCGTGGAATACTTCCTGTAGGGTCCCGCAGCGCGCATCGCCTCGATATCCTCTTTCTGGATCAAGGAGGAGAGCAGCAAGTCCTCGTCTGAAAGTCCTTCACCTCCCAGTTCGCGGCGGATCTCATCCAGGGACAAGTCGGGGCGATCCACCGCGGCCAGCTCGCGCGAGCGCGGCCTGTCGAGAATCATCTGCCTGACCTCGGGATCCATCAGGCGGATTGCCTCCTCGCCGAACTGTCCGAGCGCATAGCGTATCGACTGGTCGGTGACCGTCCGGTAACGCTCGCCGCTGATGACATTGATCGCGGCCTGGGTTCCAACGAACTGGGAGAGCGGCGTGACCATGATGGGATAGCCGAAATCCGCGCGCACCCGCACCGTCTCTTCCAGGACCTCGGGAAGCTTGCCCTCCGCCCCCGCGGCTTTGAGCTGGTGGCGCAGATTGGAAATCATGCCGCCTGGCACCTGATGGACATACTGGGTGTAATCGTAGTCGACCGGCATCCCAATCTCGAAGCCTTCACGATGGGCAATCTCCGTGAAATGCCTGACGACCTCCTGCAAGCCCTCCTCTTCTATTCCGGTCTGATAGCCCAGGGCGCGCAGATTCCGTGCGACCACGAAAATGGAAGGCAGGGAGGAGCTATCGGCCAAGGGCGGGATGGACGTATTGATGATTCTGATGCCGGCAGCCACCGCCTCGAGGCAGCAAAGAGGTCCCAAACCGGTCGAGCAATGGGTATGGAACTCGATGGGAATGCCGCCGGCGTTCTTGATCATCGCCGGCACCAGGGTGCGCGTGCGTTCCGGCGTGAGAAGTCCGCCGGGGTCCTTCAGGCAGAGGCGGAAAGGGGAGAGGGCGACCGCCTGCCTCGTGCGCTCGGCATAGTATTCATCTGTATGGCGCGGCGAAATCGAATAGGTGATATTGATGATGGGTTTGACGCCGGCATCCTGCGCGGCCGTGGCGCGAAAACGCCAGACCCCAGGATCATTCCAGGAGTCCGATATCCTCGCCTCACGAATGCCGCAAGACGCCATGACCTTCCAGAACAGGCGGACCATCGCCGGCTGATCCGAACCAAAGACATTCAGGCCACCGGCATTGACGCGCAGCGGCGCACTCGGGATGGCATCCGCCAGGAGCCGGATGCGCTCGAAAGGATCCTCCTTCAGGTCATGGACGCATTTCCTGAGAAAGGAAGGCGAGAGCACTTCGATGCCGGCAAAGCCGGCTTTATTCAGCCGCTCTGCCACGGGCAGCATCATTCCTGTGGTCATGCCCTCCGCCCAAAGGCTCTGGTGCCCGTCGCGCAGAGTGACATCAATGAATTCGATCTTTTCCAAGCTGCCTCCGGTGTTCTTCCGCTCAGCCAAACAAAGCAACGCCCTTGAAGTTCTTGGGCACATCCATCTCACGGCAATCCGCAGCGACCATGAGCACTGCCTCAGTCCGTTCCTGGACATAGGCTGGGTCAAGACCCGGCAGGAATTCGCGCAGCAGCAATCCCTTCTCCACGACATCGATGACGGCAATGTCGGTAAAAATCCGCTTGACGCAGCGGCGTGCCGTGAGGGGGGCGCTGCAGGCATTGACGATCTTGGGCTTGCCCTTGTTGGTGACATGGCTCATGGCGATGAAAATATTTCTCACGCCCACGGCAAGATCCATCGCTCCGCCGACCCCGGGAACGCTCTGGCCGGGCACGCGCCAGTTGGCGAAGTCGCCGTTGGCCGCGACCTCGATGGCGCCCATCACGGCATGGCTGAGATGATCACCGCGCATCATGGTGAAGGATACGGTCTGGTCGAAGAGACTGGCGCCAAGAGCCAGGGTGCAGAAGCCCTTGCCCGCGGTGATGAAGTCGAGATCCTCTGCGCCTCGCGCCGGCGTCGGTCCGACGCCGAGAATGCCGTTCTCGCTGTGCAGGAAAATCTCCTTGTCGGGATCCAGATAATTGGCCACCAATACCGGTATGCCGACGCCAAGATTCACATAGCTGCCTTCGGGCAGGTCGCGCGCGACCCGATAGGCGATTCCGTCGCGGGTCAGCAGCATCACGGGTTCTCCTCGCTGGGCAGCTCGAGGAGCTTGGGATGACGCGAGACAGAAACGAGATGGGTGACGAATATGCCCGGCGTGTGCACCGCCTCGGGAGAAAAACTTCCCGCAGGCACGATTTCGTCGACCTCTGCCGCGACATACTTGCCTGCGGTGGCCATCACCATATTGAAGTTCCTCATCGTTCCCCGGTAGTTGAGGTTGCCGAAACGGTCGCCCTGGAGCGCCTTGATAAAAACAAAATCGGCCTTGAGGGGCGTCTCGAACACATATTCGCGGCCGTCGATGATCCGTATCTCCTTGCCTGCTGCGAGTTCGGTACCGGCACCTGCAGGGGTGAAAAATCCCCCGAGTCCTGCGCCCCCGCAGCGGATCCGTTCCACCAGCGTGCCTTGCGGCACGAGTTCCAGTTCGATCGCACCCGCAAGATAGGCTGCCCGGAACTGTTTCGCCGAAGGCGCAGGAAATGAGGCGATGAGTTTCCTGGCGAGGCCGTCGCCGAAAAGCGCACCCAGGGCGAATTCCCCCGTCCCGGCGCCATTGCTGATGATGGTGAGATCGCGTTTTCCGTGCGCGCGCAGGGCCTCGATCAGCTGACCGGGCATGCCGGCATTGCCGAAGCCGCCCAGCATCACCGTCGCCCCGTCATGCACGGGGGACACAGCCTCCATGCAGGTCGCTAAAGTCTTATCGATCATTTCCTGTCTTTCACGATTTCTTGCCGGCTTTCGGAACGTCGCGCACCTCAGTGTTCATGCGCACGTCTTTCCGTCTCAGCTTGGCAATCTTCTTGCCGGTCTCGAAGTAGTCGCCCTTGACGGCCAACTCGGCCTGCTTCTCGAACTCCTCACCCCATTCGCCCAGCGAATAACCGAACCAGGGCGCCTCGGGTTTCAACTTGGGCAGTCCCAATTCTTCCCAGATCAGCTTCGCCCGCTCCATATACTCCTTCTTGGGAAGCGAAATCGGCGGGAAATTTTCCTTCAGCGTGGCGTCTATCAGCACGGCTGCGTCCTGGCCGTCGTTGCGCTTGCTCCTCGGCCCGTGCCCAGGGTCCTTGTGTCGCATGATCTCGAGATCGAGGTCTGGGTTTGCCCGATAGGACATGGCCCAGAAAAGCGCGTCCGGATTGTCCGGATCGATGTCGTCGTTCACCGCGATGATGTATTTTCCTGCGGCGCGATGGAAGGTCGCCATGCCGTTCAAGGCACGCCAGATCTCGGTCGGCGGAGAGTTCCTTTCCATGATCAGGACGATCACCTTGCGCAGATTGGTCAGCGGCTCATGCATGGAAACCTTCTTGACGCACTGGATCCCTAAACTCCTCCTCAGGTGATCGAGGTACATCGGCTCCATGGCGATGCGCAGCATCAGGCTGGCCTCGCTGGGCTTCACCTGGGAGATGATGGAAGTGAGTATGGCGTTCTTCCTGCGGGTGATGCAGGTGATGTCCATGAAGGCATTGAATTCCTGCAGATTCATATGGCCATGGGACTCACCGAAAGGCCCTTCGGGCTCCAGCCACTCGGTGTCTATGAAACCTTCGATGACGATCTCTGCCTCGGCGGGCACCATGAGATCGACGGTCTTGCACTTCACCACATTGATGGCACTCCCCACCAGGCCACCGGCGACATTGAGCTCATCCAGGTTTTCCGGCAGCTTCTGCATCGAGGTGAAGGTGACGCAAGGCGGCGCGCCCAGTATCAGGGCGGCCGGCAGCTTCTGCCCCCTGGCCTTGGCCTTCTCCCAGTGCACATAAATGCCCGGGCGCAGTTCCAGAGACGGGTTCATGCCGATGCGCGTCGGCGACTTCACCTGGCCGCGGTAGCAGCCCATGTTCTGGATACCGCTATCGGGATCCTTGGTGATGTATTGTGACAAGGTCGTGTAGGGACCGTTGTCCCAGCCAGGCGTCGAAATCGGCACGGGGATCTCGTTCAGGCCATGTTTCTCGAGATCCTTGCCCTTGATGACGATCTCCTGGCAAGGGGCATTTTCCACGACGTTCGGCGCAATGGGATTGGCGATTGCCTTCATCCAGGTCGCGCCGATCTTGTCCAGATCGCAGCCTATGCCCATGCGATAGATCTCGCGGCTGGCCGCCAAGGCACCTACGACCACCGGCATGTCGTACTTCTTTCCCTTGCTGTCGGTGACGTTTGTGAACAGGAAGGCCTTGCGCTCCGCCTCGGGGATGCCGCCGCGGAACTGCCAGCGCACCAGCGGATGCATTTCCGTATCCTTGTTGATCGGCCTGTCCACGGTGATCAAGAGGCCGGCACGATCCAGTGCCTTCAGGTGATCATGTAGGTCGGGATAGGATCGCCCAGATTTGCCTGTGGCTGTCTTGCTGCCGACTGATTTCGCCTTGACTGACTTCTTTTCCATGCTGTTCACCTCTTACTTTGGGGAGGGGGTCTCTTCCAGATTTGCCCGTTCCTGTGCCCGAAGATCGGCCGTCAGGAACTTACCTGATGTTGCTGTGCAGCCTTGCAGACAAACGCTACCGTGCAACATTCATCATACATCATACACAAATCCTGCGGAGAGTCACCGCCTCCCTGCAGAGCAATTTGCTTTTGTAATGGAATTCGGTAAAGAATGCCGCTTCCACTTGAAAGAGGGATACCAACTTGAACAAGCACATCATCACCCTTGCCACACTCCTGCTCGTCAGCGGCACCGCCTGCGCAGACAGTCTCAAGGAAAAAATAGTCGGCACCTGGGATTTCGTCACGGCCTACGTCACGGCGCCGGACGGCAAGAAATCCTATCCTTTCGGCGAGACGCCCAAGGGCATCATCATCTTCACGCCTGACGGCCGCTTCGCGCAAATCCATGTGGCCAGCGACGTGCCCAAGATCGCCTCCAACAACCGTCTCACCGGCACCGCCGAGGAAAACCAGGCCATCATGCGCCGCAGCATCTCCGTTTTCGGCGGCTATACGGTCGATGAGACCAAGAAGACGGTCACCTTCAACATCGTTTCCAGTTCCTTCCCCAATTGGGAGGGCGAAGCGCAGACGCGCGTGATCGATCTCCTGACCGCAGACGAGTTTCGCAACACCAATCCGAACGTGGCCGGTGGCCGCGGCTCCGCCTCCAATCTCTACAAGAGGGCGAAATAGGCGGCCTGTACGCAACAGACACATGTTCAATCCCCTGATCGGGCATAATGTCCGTTCTCTTGCCCTGAGCAGAAGGCTTTGCGGCTCATTCATACCAGGCTAACGAAGGAATTTTCATGAAACGGCTCTTAGTCCTCATCCTCGCGATTTCTTCCCTTCTGCAAATGTCGGGTTGCGGTTTCAGCGTTGGCACTTCCGCTTCTCCTCCGACCGATCTCCAGATCACGGCCGGTGACAGCAGCGTCACGGCGACCTGGACACAGGCATCCAGTGTTCAATACTGGTTGATGTATGCCCCGGCAAGCAGCATATCGACATCGAACTGGACCACCCTGCCAGGTGCAAGGTCGGCGATTAACGCGTCCTCGCCCCTGCTTGTCGGCAACCTGGTTAACGGCCAGGTGTACTCCTTCGTGATGGATGCCAGAGTCAATAGCGGACCGGCGGGTTCGAGTTCCGCCTCGATTTCGGTCGTACCCAGGAATGCGGGATCGAGCTGGAGTGCCGGCACAAGCCTGGGTGCCATGGAGCTTCGCGGCGTCGCATACAATCCCGCGCCTGTCTTGGGTGCGATTCAAGCCGTGGCCGTGGGCAGCAATGGCGCACTTTATTCCAGCATCGACGGCAAGATCTGGACGACACAAACCAATCCCGCCCCCACGGCGAATCTTAACGCCGCGCGCTTCGGCGGTTTTTACATGGCGGCAGGCGCAGCCGGGACGGTGGTGACCAGCCCGGACGCCGTCACCTGGACGAAACAGACCTCGGGAACGAGCAATGACCTCAATGGAATCGCCGCGAACGGCGGGGGGCAGTATGTCGTCGCGGGTGCAAACGGAACCCTTGTTGTGTCCAACAACGGGGTGAGCTTTGTCACAGCCGCTTCGGGCACCACGAACGCCTTGAATGCTGTCACTTACGGAAACGGCAGGTATGTCGCGGTCGGCGCGAACGGAACCCTGCTCAACAGCACGGACGGGACCACCTGGCAGGCGGCAAACTCGAACACTTCGGCCAATCTCAATGGCGTCGCATTCGGAACCTGGGTCTCGACGACGACCGGACTGATTGTCACCAATTTCGTTGCCGTGGGTGCCGCCGGGACGGTATTGACCAGCCCGGACGGACTGACCTGGACAGCGCTGACACCCATTACGACGAAGACCCTGACCGCGATAGATTTCGGCAGGCAATTTGTCGCAGTCGGCAGCAGTGGCGGGATATTCACCAGTGCCGATGCGGTGACCTGGACGTCACAAACTTCCGGCACGGCCAACGATCTGAAGGCGGTCGGGCGTGGCGCCATCAATTATTCGGCCGTCGGCGCTGCGGGAACGAATCTCTATTCCTTCTAGGGAAACGCTGATCAAGTACAACTTCGTCATTGCGACTGCCCCACTTCTGCGAGGCCCGCAGGGCCTTGACTTGAAGATCGCCACGCCCCTTTGGGGCTCGCGATGACATAAGCGAAGCAATCTGAGAGCCATGCAAGATGACGGACTTGTTCAGACATTCCCTGCCTCCCCTTCCTCATCCCAAGTGGTTGACCGCTTTCAGGCGCAGGGGGGCCGAGGGGGACCGCAAATAGCTTATGGTGCATAATTTTCCGCCGCGCCCCTCTCCTGCATCGGCCACAATAGCGGTCCATGGTATGAGGATTGGAATGAGATGAAAATGCGTAGCCTCTGGATCGCCCTCGCTGTCCTGATCGCCGCTTCTGCCTCGTACTACTTTTACAGTCCCGAAACTCAGTCTCCTGCAGTCGGCCGCAGAGGCATGGACGGCTCAGGCCGGCCGATGCCGGTGATGGCTATCGCCGCCAGGAGCGGCGACATCGACGTGGTGATCAATGCCCTGGGGACGGTGACAGCCAGGAGCACGGTCGCCGTCAAGCCCAGGGTGGACGGACAACTGATCAGCGTCACGGCTCAGGAAGGGCAAATGGTGAAAGCGGGCGATGTGCTCGCCGAAATCGATCCGCGGCCGTTCCAGGTGCTGCTCGATCAGGCCAATGGCCAGTTGGTCCGCGACCAGGCCCTCCACGACAATGCCAGGCTCGATTACGAACGCTATAAAGGACTGCTGGCGAAAGACTCGATTGCCAGGCAGCAGGTGGAGGCCCAGGAAGCGCTGGTGCGCCAGACTCTGGGCACGGTGCAGACCGACCGGGCGCAGGTGGACAATGCCGCGCTGCAACTTGGCTTCACCCGGGTCACGGCGCCCGTTTCCGGCCGCTTAGGCCTGCGCCTGGTCGACACCGGCAACATGGTGCGTGCCAGCGATGCCACAGGCCTTTTCGTCATCACCCAGACGCAGCCGATCGCCGTCGTCTTCGCCATCCCCGCCGACAGTCTTGCCGCCGTCCTGCAGGGCCTGCAAGCGGGGAGCAGGTTGCCGGTCGAGGCTTTCGACCGCGAAGGCAAGAAACTGCTTGCGGCAGGACGGCTGATGATTGTGGACAACCAGATGGATGTGACCACCGGCACGGTGAAGCTCAAGGCAGAGTTCGCCAATGCCGACAACGCCCTCTACCCCAACCAGTTCGTCAATGCCCGCCTGAGAGTAGAGACACGGCAGGGGGCGACGCTGATTCCCCTGGCAGCGATACAGCGCGGCACGCAAGGCACCTTCTGTTATGTCGTCAAGGACGACCAGACGGTCAGCGTGCGCCTGGTCACCTTGGGGCCGACAGCGAATGACATCGTCGCCGTGGAAAAGGGTCTGGCAGCCGGAGAACAGGTTGTCATCGATGGCGCGGACAAACTGCGCGAAGGCGCGAAAATAGAACTCGTGACAGCGGCCGCGCGCGAGGCCATGGTCAAGAAGCCGGAGGGTGGTAAAGGCGACGGTAGAAGCGGCGGCAAGGGCGGCGGTAGGGACGGTGCCAGGGACGGACCCAAGGGCGAAGGCAAAGGCGGTCCGGGAGGCCCACGGAAGGAGTGGCGCGGCGATGGTGAACGCAGAGGTCCCTCGGGGGAGAAACCGGGGGCAGAAAAACCGCCGCGCAAGGACGGGGAGTGAATCCTTCCCGCCTGTTCATCCAGAGGCCGGTCGCGACCTCGCTCTTGATGGTCGCCATCCTGCTGGCCGGGTTGGTCGCCTACCGGGTGCTGCCTATCTCGGCGCTGCCAGAGGTTGATTACCCGACGATACAGGTGACCACCTTGTATCCCGGGGCAAGCCCCGATGTCATGACCTCTTCCATCACCGCGCCTCTGGAGCGGCAGTTCGGCCAGATGCCGGGCCTGAACCAGATGTCGTCTTCCAGTTCGGGCGGCGCCTCGGTGATCACCCTGCAGTTCAATCTGGCGTTGAGCCTCGATGTCGCCGAACAGGAGGTGCAGGCCGCCATCAATGCCTCCACTTCCTTCCTGCCGACCGATCTGCCGATGCCGCCGATCTACAGCAAGGTGAATCCGGCCGATGCGCCCATCATCACCCTGGCGATCACCTCGGATACCCTGCCCCTGCCCCGCGTCGAGGACCTGATAGATACGCGTCTCGCGCAGAAGCTCTCGCAACTGCCCGGCGTGGGACTTGTCAGCGTCGGCGGCGGACAGCGGCCGGCGGTGCGCATCCAGGTCAACCCGAAGGCGCTCGCGTCCGCGGGTCTCAATCTCGATGACGTCAGACTCGCCATCGGCAGCGCCAACGTCAATATGGCCAAGGGCAGTTTCGACGGGCCGGCGCGGGCTTCCACCATAGATGCCAACGACCAGTTGAAGTCGGCTGCCGAGTACCGGAGTCTCATCATCGCCTGGAAGAACGGCGCGGCGATCCGCATCAATGACATCGCCGAAGTCATCGACGGCGCCGAGAACGACCGCCTGGCTGCATGGGCTGGCCTGGGAGGAGAGAATAAACTCCAGGTGCCGGCCATCATCCTCAACATCCAGCGCCAGCCCGGCGCCAACGTCATCGAGACGGTGGACCGCATCAAGAAGATGCTGCCGCAACTTCAGGCCGCCCTGCCCGGTTCGGTGGATGTGAGGCTCCTGACCGACAGGACCACGACGATTCGCGCCTCGATCGCGGACGTCAAGTTCGAACTGCTGCTCTCGGTCGCCCTGGTGGTGATGGTGATTTTCCTGTTCCTGCGCAACCTGTGGGCCACCATCATCCCCGGCATCACCGTACCGCTGGCCCTGGCCGGAACGGCGGGACTGATGTATCTGGCCGGATTCAGCCTCGACAACCTGTCGCTGATGGCGCTGACCATCGCCGTGGGCTTCGTGGTCGACGACGCCATCGTCATGCTGGAAAACATTGTCCGGCACATCGAGCTCGGCGAAAC
>CAIYYX010000178.1 GCA_903930535.1 uncultured Sterolibacterium sp.
ATCATGAACGCCCTGTACAAGGGCCTGGCGGTAGCCGGCCTGCTGGCGCTGATCGCCTTCTATCCGCTCACCGACTGGATGATGGGCGACATCGTCAAGAACGTGACCTTCGACATCGCCGGCAAGGCAACAACCATCACCGTCCTGCACCTGTACGGAACCGCGGTGATCGGCCTGGTGCTGACCGCGCTGATGGTGATCATCACCGAGTACTACACCGCGACCGAATACGCCCCGGTGCGGCATATCGCCGAAGCCTCGACCACCGGTCACGGCACCAACATCATCGCCGGCCTGGGCGTGTCGATGCGCGCCTGCGCGCTGCCCGTGCTCGCTGTGTGCGCTGCGATCTATCTCGCCTACTACTTGGCGGGTTTGTACGGCATCGCCATCGCCGCGACCTCCATGCTGTCCATGACCGGCATCATCGTCGCCCTGGACGCCTACGGCCCGATCACCGACAACGCGGGCGGCATCGCCGAAATGAGCCACCTGCCCGACTCCGTGCGCGCCATCACCGATCCGCTGGACGCGGTGGGCAACACCACCAAGGCGGTGACCAAGGGCTATGCCATCGGCTCGGCCGGTCTCGCGGCCCTGGTGCTGTTTGCCGATTACACCCATGCGCTCGGACACGCGGGCAAGAGCGTCACTTTCGATCTGTCGAATCACATGGTGATCATCGGCTTGTTCATCGGCGGTCTCATACCCTACCTCTTCGCCGCCATGGCGATGGAAGCGGTGGGCCGCGCCGCGGGTTCAGTGGTGGTGGAAGTGCGCCGCCAGTTCAAGGAAATCAAGGGCATCATGGAAGGCACTGCCAAGCCCGACTACTCGCGCGCGGTGGACATGCTGACCAAGGCGGCGATCAAGGAAATGATGGTCCCCTCCCTGTTGCCGGTACTGGTGCCCGTGGTCGTCGGCTTCCTGCTCGGACCGCAGGCTCTGGGTGGCGTGCTGGTCGGCACCATCGTCACCGGTCTCTTTGTCGCCATCTCCATGACCACCGGCGGCGGCGCCTGGGACAATGCCAAGAAGTACATCGAGGACGGCCACTTCGGCGGCAAGGGTTCCGAGGCGCACAAGGCTGCGGTGACCGGCGACACGGTCGGTGATCCTTACAAGGACACCGCCGGACCGGCGGTCAATCCCTTGATCAAGATCATCAACATTGTTGCATTGCTGATCGTGCCCTTAGTTGCGTAAATGTTCGCCTAAGCTGTTAAGACACGGATTGACGGGCGGCCTCTGGGCTGCCCGTTTTTTTCTTTGCTTTGCCCTTTTCTTCCTGCCTGCGGCGCAGGCGCAGGACTCCTCTGCCCAACCGGAAGAGGCGACCGGCTGGAAGGAAAGACCATCGGCCTTCGCACGGAACTTCATGGCCGTGACGGCCAACCCCTATGCGACCGAAGCCGCGGTCGAAATCCTGGTGCTGGGTGGTGACGCGGTCGATGCAACGATCGCCGCGCAGTTGGTTTTGAACCTCGTCGAGCCGCAGTCATCGGGTATTGGCGGCGGCGGTTTCCTGCTCTATTTCGATGCGGCGAAAAAGCGCACTGTCGCCTATGACGGCCGCGAGACGGCGCCTGCCGCGGCCACTGCGCAACGATTCCTCGATGCGAAGGGAAATCCGCTTCCTTTTTCCGAAACGGTGGCGACAGGCAGGTCGGTCGGCGTACCCGGTCTGGTCGCTCTTCTCGCGCTGGCGCATGAGAAGCACGGCAGACTGCGTTGGGAGCGGCTGTTCCGTCCGGCGATCCGCTTGGCGGAGTCGGGGTTCGCGGTCTCGCCAAGACTCCGGCAACTGCTCTCCCGTGACCGTTTTTTGCGCACTGACCCACAGGCCCGCGCCCTCTATTATCAGGAGGACGGCACGCCTGTACCCATAGGAGCGCGGCTGTCCAACCCGGCATTTGCGGCGACGCTGCGGCAATTGGCAAAGGATGGGCCGCAGGCCTTCTATCGAGGCGATATTGCCCAAGACATCGTTGCGGCCGTGGCGGCGCACCCCAGAGTGCCCGGCGATCTTGCCATGAAAGACTTTGCCACCTATCGCGCCATAGAACGCGAAGCGGTTTGTGGCGCATATCGCAACTATCGCATCTGCGGCATGCCCCCACCTTCCTCGGGCGGCATTGCCGTGCTGCAGCTTCTCGGCCTTCTGGAACGAACTGACTACAAGAGCGCCGCGCCCGACTCGTTTCAGGCAGTGCACTATTTCACCGAGGCTGGGCGGCTTGTCTTCGCCGACCGCAACCGCTTTCTTGGCGATCCCGACTTTGTTTCCGTGCCGCGCCGCGAACTGCTCAATTCCCATTATCTCGATGGCCGTGCCCTACTCATCGACAGTGAGCGCAGTCTCGGACGTGCGGAGCCGGGTGCAATCGGCAACCCCAATGCGCTCGCCGACGATACTGCGCCGGAGTTGGCTGCGACGAGCCATCTTTCCATCGTCGATGGCAGAGGCAATGCCGTGGCGCTCACCAGTTCGATCGAGGCCGCCTTCGGCAGCCGCATCCAGGTGCGCGGTTTCCTGCTCAACAATCAACTCACCGATTTTTCCTTCCGACCCGCTGACACTGGCAGGCCAGCCGCGAATCGGGTGGAACCAGGAAAGCGGCCGCTTTCCTCAATGGCACCGACGCTGATTTTCGATAGTCATGGGTTGCTTTATGCGGTGCTCGGTTCCCCAGGGGGAAATCAGATCATCAATTATGTTGCGCAGACGCTGACAGCGCTGCTCGACTGGAACATGGCTCCCGATGAAGCGTTGGCGCTGCCCCACTTCGCTAGCCGCAACGGGCCGACCGAACTGGAGAAAGGCACATCGGCCGAGGCTCTGGCAATGCCGCTCATGAGGCTTGGCCATCGCGTCGAACTGCGCGAGATGACCAGCGGATTGCATCTCATCGTTCGCTCCGGGAAGGGATGGCGCGGCGCCGCCGATCCGCGCCGGGAAGGGATGGCGCGCGGCGAATAGCTATGCGCCGCGCTGCCGGAAATCGGCTAGGCGGAAACCGAGCAGAGCCAGCGTCCCTAAGTATACGACGCCACCGCCTGCCACCAGGGCGGCAAGCCAAAACACACGCTGCAGCGAGTCCATATGTAGCCAAGTCGCATCCGTGCCTGTGCCAAACCACAGCACTGTTCCGAGCGCCGCGAGTGCCAGGGCAATCTTGCCGAGAAAGACTCGCCAGCCCGGTTGTGGCGTGTAAGTGCCGTTCCTGCGCAAGCCGCGGTAAAGCAGCAAGGCATTCAGGCAGGAGGCGAGTCCGATGGACAGCGCCAGGCCGGCGTGTTTCAACCAGCCTATGAAGGCGAGGTTCATCAGTTGCGTCGCGGCCAAGGTCAGGAGCGCGATTTTCACCGGTGTGCGGATGTTCTGCCGGGCATAGAAGCCTGGCGCCAGAACTTTTACCAGTATCAGGCCGGATAAGCCGATACTGTAGGCGACCAGAGCCGAGCGCGTCTGCAGTACGTCTGCAGCTAAGAAGGCGCCGTGCTGGAAGAGCGTCGCCACCAGCGGCACGGCAAGCAGAGCAAGCGCCAGCGCGGCGGGCAGGGTCAATATCAGGGTTATGCGCAGACCCCAGTCGAGGAGAGACGAGAACTCTGCAGGTTTTTCGTCGGCGTGGAACTTGGCCAGGCTGGGCAGCAATATGGTCCCCAGCGCTGCGCCGAGCAATCCCGCCGGGAACTCCATCATGCGATCTGCGTAATAAAGCCAGGAAACGCTGCCACTGGGCAGGAAAGAGGCGAAGACGGTGTTGATGAGCAACGAAATCTGGGATACAGAGACGCCCAGAACCGCGGGTGCCATCAACTTCAGGATGCGACGCACAGCCGGGTCTTTAAGGGAGAAGGAAAAATGCGGCAGCATGCCTATCTTCGCCAGTGCTGGCAACTGGATTGCCAGTTGCAGCACGCCACCTAAGAAGACCGCCCAGGCCAGCGCCAGCACAGGAGGGTCGAACCAGGGCGCGGCCAAGAGAGCCATGGCAATGAAAGAGAGGTTGAGCAACACCGGGGTGAAGGCCGGTAGCGCAAAGCGGCTCCAGGTGTTGAGCACGCCGGCGGAGAGGGCCACCAGCGACATGAATAGGATGTAAGGGAAGGTGATGCGCGTGAGTTCGACCGTCAGAGCGAATTTTCCGGCATCTGCGGCAAAGCCCGGAGCCGTTGCATAGATCAGGAAGGGCGTCAGGGCGATGCCCAGGAGGGAGACAACGAGGAGCGCCAGGAACAGCAAGGTCGCGACGTGATTCACCAGTCTGTGCGTCTCGTTGTCGCCGCGGCGGTTCTTGTACTCTGCCAGTATCGGTACGAAGGCCTGCGAGAAAGCGCCCTCCGCGAACAGCCGGCGCAGCAGATTGGGCAAGCGGAAGGCGACGAAGAAGGCGTCAGTAGCCACGCCGGCACCAAAGGCGCGGGCAATGACGAAGTCGCGGACAAATCCGAGAATGCGCGAGAGCAGCGTCATGCCGCTGACGGTGGCTAGGGTTTTGAGCAGATTCATGCGGCAGGCGCAAATGAAGGCAATGGTAACGGCTTTCAGCCCTGGACGCGCGCCTTGCGCGCTGCCGTGAAAAACCCTATAATCATCCGCTTTTCACGTACTAGCCGGATAAATCCTATGGCCAATAGTGCCCAAGCCCGCAAGCGCGCCCGTCAGGCGGTCAAGCAGCGTACTCACAATGTGAGCCTGCGCTCGACCCTGCGTAGCGCGATCAAGAAAGTGCAAAAAGCAATCGTCGCCGGAGACAAGACTGCCGCTCAAGCCGAGTTCACGCAGTCCATGAGCGTCATTGACCGCATCGCCGACAAGAAAATCATCCACAAGAACAAGGCCTCGCGTCACAAGAGCCGTCTTTCGGCCGCCATTAAGGCGCTTTAATCCCTAAAGGTGACGGGCTTTCGAGCCCGGTTACCCGGGTGCTGATAAGTTCTCCAAGCCCGGTCCCGGGAAAATCCCTAAAGCACCACCCGGAATCCATACAGGCGGGCCGTTTTTTATTTGTTTGTCATGTGTCGGGATGAAGGAATTGCGAGCGTAAATAACGCGATGGCTTGATTTCTTAAAAATTGTTACATATACTGGTCGAATCCGTTTGATATAAAAGGGGTTTCAATGCATCCCTCAGCCCTGACCAAGTATGCCTTTCGTATCCGTACTCGCGACGGCCTGGTCGTGAACAACCTCATGATCCACGGCCGCGCCGAAGACGATGCCCAACGCAAGTTGCGCCAGATCTATCGTGACTGCGAAATCCTTGAGTGCATCTGCCATCAGGGCCCTGAGCGCCGACTGCCGGCCAGTTTCGATGATGTATTGAATCTGATCACGCGCTAAGCTTAGGCCTGTAACAGGCTTCTAGCTGTGGCTAGAGAAAACCCTTGCCAGTCATTTCATCGAGCAGCGCTGCATAGTCCTGAGCGCCTCGACTCGTCTCGGCGTGGCTGAATATGTCGAGATTCACCGAGGGTGCCTCGGCCACTGCGACATTTTCCGAAATCACTGTTTCGCATAAATCCTCGCCGAAATGCTCGCGCATCCGCCTCTGGATTTCAAAACTCATGTTGCGGCGACGGTCAAAGCGCGTCATCAAGTAGCTTCTTCCAACCCGGCGCTTCAGCACCGGTTCGATCGCGGTAAGCGTCTTCTCCATCTGCATGGCGCCGCGCAGGCTCAGGAAATCCGATGCAACCGGGATCAAGAGTCGCTCGGCGGCAAAGACTGCGTTGAGCGAAAGCACACCGAGAAAGGGGCAGCAGTCGATGATGACGGTACGTTCGCTTTCGGGGGTGATTGCGCTAAGATCATTCAGCCCCTGATTGAGTCGATTTAGGATGTTCGGCCCCTTGCCGAACACGGAATCAACCCGGATGAGTTCGGCGTGTGCCGGGATTAACCGGCCGACGCCCGTCCAGTCAATCTCGAGCGCGGCGAGCGGTGTATTGTCGCGGTAAAAGGCGAAGGTGCTGGCGGCGACATTTCCCAGGGCCTGGCCGTGAATTGAGGACAAGTGTGCCTGCGGATCGAGATCAATCAGCAATACGGAGCGATCAAGGCGTGCAAGGGCGGCGCCGAGGTTGAGCGCGGTTGTGGTCTTGCCTACGCCCCCCTTCTGGTTGAAAACTGCGATGCGCGCCATTGTCACCTCACTATACAGTTGCCTATTTTTCACATAAGATGCACTCTTTTGCAAGACAAGATTATTTCCGGTCTTGTGTAACCACGGCGGCGCGAGCCGCCGTCGCTATTTGCAACGTTTGTTTCACGCGGGGCTTGCCATGCCGCATTTGATGAATAACTACACCCGGCTGCCGATCGCCTTCACCCATGGGCAGGGCCCATGGGTTTATGACGAGCAGGGCCGGCGCTATCTTGATGCGCTCGCCGGCATTGCCGTGAATACGCTGGGCCACGCCCATCCGCGTCTGGTTCGCGCATTGTCCGAGCAGGCTGGACGCCTGATCCATGTCTCCAATCTCTATCGTATTCCGGAGCAGGAGCGGCTGGCAGACAGGCTCGCTGAACTCTCTGGCATGGATGAGGTATTTTTCTGCAATTCCGGCTGTGAGGCCAACGAAGCGGCGATCAAACTGGCGCGCCTCTATGGCCACCAGAGGGGCATAGAACAGCCGGCCATCATTGTCATGGAGAAAGCCTTCCACGGGCGAACCCTGGCGACCTTGTCGGCCTCAGGCAACCGCAAGGTTCAGGCCGGCTTCGAGCCGCTGGTAGCCGGTTTCGTGCGCGTCCCCTTCGATGACTTGGCGGCGGTGGAAGCCGTCGCCCAGCACAATGCCAGCGTCGTCGCTGTTCTGGTCGAGCCGATACAGGGGGAAGGTGGAATCAACCTTGCCCATGATGAATACTTGCAGGGCCTGCGCCGGATTTGTTCCGAGCGCGGCTGGCTGTTGATGGTCGATGAGGTGCAGTGCGGTCTTGCCCGTACCGGCAGATGGTTTGCCCATCAGCACGCCGGAATCTTGCCGGACGTGATGGCGCTGGCCAAGGGACTGGCCTCGGGTCTGCCAATCGGCGCCTGCCTCGCTGCCGGCCGTGCCGCGGGCGTCCTCAAACCGGGCAATCATGGATCGACCTTCGGCGGCAACCCCCTCGTCAGTGTCGCCGCGCTGACGACACTGGCTGTGATCGAAGAGGACGGTTTGCTGGCACATGCCCATGGACTGGGTGAAACCATTCGCGGCGGATTAAGAGAGCGGCTGAAGGGCGTCGCCGGCATCGTTGAAATCCGCGGCGACGGCCTGATGATTGGTATCGAACTCGACCGCCCTTGCGGCGAACTGGTGGCGCAGGCAATCGAGGCCGGGCTCTTGATCAATGTCACTGCCGACAATGTTGTGCGTCTCTTGCCGGCGTTGATCTTCGGAGAGGCCGAGGCGCATGAACTGATCACTTCACTCTCCCGGCTGATCCGCGAGTTCCTCGGAGCCTGAACATGGCGAACAGGTCCATTGCGCCCAGGCATTTCCTGCAATTCAACGATTTTTCCCGCGAAGACTTCGAGTATCTTTTCGCGCGCGCGCGCTGGATCAAGGCCCAGTTCAAAAGCTACAAGCAATACTGGCCGTTGGTGGACCGCACGCTGGTGATGATTTTCGAAAAGGCCAGCACGCGTACCCGTCTTTCATTCGAGGCCGGCATGCAGCAGCTTGGCGGTAGCGCCATCTATCTCAACACGCGCGATTCCCAACTCGGCCGCGGCGAGCCGGTTGAGGATGCGGCGCAGGTGATCTCGCGCATGAGCGACATCGTCATGATCCGCACCTTCGAGCAGGAAATCATCGATCGCTTCGCCGCCAATTCGCGCGTGCCGGTGATAAACGGTCTGACCAACGAATACCATCCCTGCCAGATTCTCGCCGACATCTACACTTACATCGAGCATCGCGGCTCCATCGAGGGCAGGACGGTGGCGTGGGTCGGCGACTCGAACAATGTCTGCAACACCTGGCTGCAGGCAGCCGAGGTTTTCGGTTTCAACGTCCATGTGTCAACTCCGCCCGGCTACGAGGTCGAGCCCGAGCGCGCAGGCCTCTATGGCACAGACCATTACGAGGAGTTCACCGATCCGATGGCGGCCGTACGCGGCGCCGACCTGGTGACCACAGATGTGTGGACCAGCATGGGCTTCGAGGCCGAGAACGAAGAGCGGCTTCGCGATTTTCAGGACTGGCAGGTAGATGCCGAGATGATGCGCGAAGCCAAGCCCGATGCCTTGTTCATGCATTGCCTGCCGGCGCACCGTGGCGAGGAAGTAGCGGCCGAGGTGATTGACGGACTGCAGAGTGTCGTCTGGGACGAGGCAGAGAATCGCCTGCACGCGCAGAAAGCGCTGCTGGAGTATTTGCTGATCGGGCGTGTAAATACCTGATAGGGAAAGTTGAGAAATGAGCGATGTAAAAAAAGCGGTACTGGCTTACTCAGGTGGTCTCGATACTTCGGTGATCCTGAAATGGTTGCAGGACACCTACCAGTGCGAAGTGATCACCTTCACTGCCGATCTGGGCCAGGGCGAGGAGCTCGAGCCGGCCAGGAAGAAGGCCTTGCAGTTCGGCATCCGGCCGGAACAGATATTCATAGACGATTTGCGCGAGGAGTTCGTCCGCGATTTTGTTTTCCCGATGTTTCGTGCCAATGCCGTGTATGAAGGCGAGTACCTGCTCGGCACGTCCATCGCCAGACCGTTGATCGCCAAGCGCCAGATCGAGATCGCCCGCCTGACCGGCGCCGATGCCGTTTCTCATGGCGCCACCGGCAAGGGCAATGACCAGGTGCGTTTCGAGTTGGGCTACTATGCGCTGGAGCCCGGCATCAAGGTGATCGCACCCTGGCGCGAGTGGGACCTCCTCTCGCGCGAGAAACTCATGGCCTATGCTGAAAAACATGGCATACCGGTCGAAATGAAACACCAGCAGGGCGGCTCTCCTTATTCGATGGACGCCAATCTGCTGCACATCAGCTATGAGGGGCGTCACCTTGAGAACCCGGCAGTCGAGGCCGAGGAGTCCATGTGGCGCTGGACGGTGTCTCCTGAAGCCGCCCCCGATAAGGCTGAATACCTTGAGATCGAATTCGAGAAGGGCGATATCGTCGCACTGAACGGCAGCCGCCTCTCTCCGGCAACCGTATTGGCCCGTCTCAACGAACTGGGCGGCAAGCACGGCATCGGCCGGCTCGATCTGGTCGAGAACCGCTATGTCGGCATGAAGTCGCGCGGTTGTTATGAAACCCCCGGGGGCACCATCATGTTGCGGGCGCACCGTGCCATCGAGTCTCTCTGTCTCGATCGCGAGGTGGCTCATCTCAAGGATGATCTGATGCCGCGCTACGCCAGCCTGATCTACAATGGCTACTGGTGGGCACCCGAGCGCCGCGCCTTGCAAGGGCTGATCGACGGGACCCAGCTGTCCGTCAATGGCTGGGTGCGGGTCAAGCTCTATAAGGGCAACGTCATCGTGGTCGGACGCGACTCGAAGAGCGACTCCCTGTTCGATTCGACCATTGCCACCTTCGAGGACGACGCCGGCGCCTACAATCAGCAGGATGCGGCCGGCTTCATCAAATTGAATGCGCTGCGCCTGCGCATCGCCGCCAACCTGGCCAAGCGTCGGGGCTGAGTGTCGAGTAACAGTGGAGAATCCAATGCCAGAGTTGGAAAACGAGTTTGACAATGTCAGCGTCGTCAAGAAAGCCAACATATACTTCGACGGCAAGTGCGTGAGCCACACCGTGCTGTTTTCCGATGGGACCAAGAAAACCATAGGCGTAATCTTTCCCTCATCGCTGACTTTCAATACTGGCGCACCGGAACTGATGGAACTCAATACCGGCAAGTGCCGCATCCGCCTGAAGGGCGAGACGGCGTGGAACACCTACTGCGGAGGCGAGTCATTCTCCGTGCCGGGGAACTCCAGTTTCGCTATCGAGACCCTGGAAACCCTGGACTACGTCTGTCATTTCAAGTGAAGCATTGACTGGAGAGCGCCATGCCTTCCTTTGACATCGTTTCCGAAGTGGATCAGGTCGAGTTGAAGAATGCGGTCGACCAGGCCAACAAGGAAATCACCAACCGCTTCGATTTCAAGGGTTCAGACGCCCGCGTCGAAACCGGCGACAAACTGTTGACGCTGTTTGCAGATGATGACTTCAAGTTGGCCCAGGTCTATGACCTATTGACGATTAAGCTAGGCAAGCGCGGCATCGACGTTCGCTGCCTGGAGCGGGGCAAGATAGACAAGGTCAGCGGCAACAAGGTCAAGCAGGAAATCAAGGTGAAGGTCGGCGTCGAGGGAGAACTGGCGAAGAAAGTCGTCAAGCTTTTGAAGGACAGCAAACTCAAGGTACAGGCCAGCATCCAGGGTGATGTCGTGCGCGTGTCTGGGAGCAAACGCGATCTGCTGCAAGAGGCGATCGCCCTGGTGAAGAAGTCGATCAGCGATTTCCCGCTGCAGTTCGGCAACTTTCGAGATTAGTACCTGTTTCGGGCATTAGTACCTTACAGGACACAAGTGTCCTGGGTTGTCCTGCTGACAACTAGGGGCAGTAGTTTTTCAGACCCGCCATCCATTTCTTGTAAAGCAGATCCGCCACGGCGTTGAGTGCCTTCAATCGCTTCGCCATGTTTGCCAGCATCTCCTCGACCTGCTGCACGGAAGGCTCTGCGCAGACTTCCTCGGAAGCGTTGGCGCACCATTGTTCTATCAGCTTCTGCGTCATTTCGACATGACATTGCATGCCAAGATGAGGACCGAGGACGAAGGCCTGGTTTGCGCAGTGATGGCTTTCCAGAATGTGGGCGGCGCCTGGCGGCAGGCTGAAGGTTTCCCCATGCCAGTGGAAAGCGAGAAACTCCTCCACCCCGTCGAACCACTCGCGCGCCGGGAGATTGTCGACCACCCTCACATTACCCCAGCCGATTTCCTTCACCGGATTTGCTGTCACCGCGCCCCCGAGCGCTTTGGCCATCAACTGCCCGCCGAGACAGTGGCCGAGAACGGGAATGTGCTGCGCCACCGCGGCGCGGATCAGCGCACACTCCTCTTCTACCCAGGGTAGCGGATCATTGACGCTCATCGGCCCACCCATGAACGCCAGTCCACTGAAATCGCCAGCATCGAGGGGCACTTGTTCGCCTGCGTCTATGCAGAACAGTTTCCAGGGCTGCGCGTGGCGGTCGAGGAATGTGGCAAAATAGCCCGGCCCTTCTTCGGGGCTATGACGGAGGATTGCAACCGGTTTCATGGCCTTATTCCCAATGAAAATGCTGCCGCATTGTATCGTGACTCTATCGAGCTTCTGATGACCGACGCTTCTATATCCCCGTTTCTGCCTTCCGCCGCCTGGTTGCGCCAACGCTTTGCCGCCGGGGGTGGTGAATGCAGCGTATTGGAACAGGGCGCTCAGGCACGAGTTCTGACCCCAGCGGCGGTCCTGGTGCCGCTGGTGGAGCGCGAGAGCGGCCTGACGGTCCTGCTCACCCAGCGCACCGCCCATCTTCGGGATCATGCCGGCCAGATCAGTTTTCCTGGCGGGCGCTGCGAGGAGCAGGATGTCTCCGCCGCGGCGACAGCGCTGCGGGAGGCACAGGAGGAAGTCGGCCTCGATCCGAACCAGGTCGAGGTGCTCGGCTTGCTGCCGGAATATCGAACGGGAACGGGGTTCTCGATAATGCCTGTGGTGGCGCTGGTGCGGCCGCCATTGAATCTCAAGCTAGACGATTTCGAGGTGGCCGAGGCTTTCGAAACCCCGCTGTCATTCTTTCTCGATCCCGCCAACCACCAGCGCCATCGGGTCGAGCACCAGGGAAGTATGCGCGAATATTATGCCATGCCCTGGGAGGGCTACTATATCTGGGGGGCAACGGCGGGGATGCTGGTGAGCCTGCAGCGCTTCCTGTTCTCACAAGACTGATGCCGAGCGGCGGCGCCTGTGGTATCTTGATGTCTTGAACGAATGCGCCTTTGGTGCCACGGACTTTTCTATTTCTATCTCGCATGGCCTTGTTTTCCATTGCCGTCGCTCTGATCCTTGAGCAGCTCAAACCCCTCGCCCAGCAGCGTTTTGTTCTGACCCCTCTGGCGCGCTATGCGCATTTCCTCGAGGAGCACTATAACGACGGCGAATTGCGCCACGGCATGATGGCCTGGCTGCTGGCGGTGCTGCCGGCAGTGACCGCAGTGCTCGTCCTGCAACTGGCCGGGACGCAAACCTTGTTGGCCCTCTTCCTGAACATCGGCGTGCTCTATCTGACGATGGGCTTTCGCCAGTTCAGCCATTATTTTACCGATATCCATTTGGCTCTGCGCATGGGCGAGTTGGATCGTGCCCGGCTGCTTCTCGGGCAGTGGCGTTGCCGACCCGCGGAGCAGCTCAGTTCCAATGAGGTGGCGCGCTTGGCGATCGAGGAGGCACTGATCGCGTCGCATCGACATGTCTTTGCGCCTCTCCTGTGGTTTGTGGTGCTGGGTCCGGCGGGCGCGTTGTTCTATCGGTTGGCGTTATTCTTCTGCCGCCAGTGGGGCTCTGATGAACACGGCGGCTTTGGACAGTTCTCCCGGCGCACCTTTGCTGCCATAGATTGGCTGCCTTTGCGCGTTTCCGCGGCGGCTTTCGCCATCGTCGGCGACTTTGAGGACGCCGTATTTTGCTGGCGGACCCAGGCTGCGCGCTGGTCTGATGCCCCTCTCGGCATACTCTTGGCGAGCGGCGCCGGAGCGCTGGGTGTACGTCTTGGCTCACCGATTCATGTGGCAGGCGAAGTCGTCGAAAGGCCTGAACTCGGTGTCGGCGAGGAAGCCGATGCTGATTTCATGCAAAGCACGATAGGACTCGTATGGCGAACCTTGGTACTGTGCCTGCTTCTGCTGGCGCTGTTCTGGGTGGCGAGTTGGATAGGCAGGTAATTTTTTTCAGGAGAGACAAATGTCAGATAAACGCGAAGTGGTGGTGGTCAGTGGGGTACGTGCCGCAATCGGCACTTTTGGCGGCATGCTCAAGGACTTTTCGTCCTCCGCGCTCGGCTCACCCGTGGTCAAGGAAGCGATCTCCCGTGCCAAGATCGACCCCGCCCGAATAGGCCAACTGGTCTGCGGCAACGTGATTCATGGCGAGGCGCGCGACATGTATGTCTCGCGCGCGATCGCCCTTGATGCCGGCATGGCCAAGGAATCCTGCGCGCTGACCCTGAACCGTCTCTGCGGTTCGGGTCTCCAGGCCATTGTTACCGCCGCCAATGCCATCCAGTTGGGCGATACCGATGTCGCAGTCGGCTGCGGCGTTGAGACCATGAGCCGCTCCGGCTATTTGATGCCGGCGGCGCGCTGGGGCGCCCGTATGGGCGACACCAAGCTGATAGACATGATGGTCGGCGCCCTGACGGACCCCTTTTCCCCAAACCACATGGGCATCACCGCCGAGAATATCGCCGAGCAGTTCGGCATCAGCCGCGCAGATCAGGACGCCTTTGCGCTGGAGAGCCAGAGGCGAGCCGTCGCCGCCATCGCCGCCGGCCATTTTAAGTCGCAGATCATGCCGATAGAGATCCAGTCGAGGAAGGGAAGCGTCTTCTTCGACACGGACGAGT
Source organism: uncultured Sterolibacterium sp. (assembly GCA_903930535.1). Lineage (GTDB taxonomy): Bacteria > Pseudomonadota > Gammaproteobacteria > Burkholderiales > Rhodocyclaceae > CAIYYX01. The sequence continues at coordinate 13,614 of CAIYYX010000178.1, forward strand.
ATCCGAAGGCGGATGTGACGCAGGAGGGACTGGCCAAGTTGAAACCCGCCTTCAAGAAGGAGGGTAGTGTCACCGCCGGCAATGCCTCGGGCATCAATGATGGCGCCGCAGCCGTGGTGCTGATGGAAGCCGCCGCCGCTGCCAAGGCCGGTCTCACCCCCTTGGCACGCCTGGTGTCCTACGCCGTTGCCGGCGTTGATCCCTCCATCATGGGCACGGGACCTATCCCTGCCGTCAAATTGGCTTTGCAACGCGCAGGCCTTTCCGTGAAAGACCTCGACGTGATCGAGTCAAATGAGGCTTTCGCTGTCCAGTCCCTGTGTGTCAGCAGGGGGCTGGAATTCGACCCGGCCAAGGTGAATCCCAACGGCGGTGCCGTCGCCCTTGGCCACCCACTCGGCGCCACCGGTGCCATCCTGACCGTCAAATGTCTCTATGAACTCGCCCGCACCAACAAGCGCTACGGCCTGGTCACCATGTGTATTGGCGGCGGTCAGGGCATCGCGGCAATTTTCGAAAGGTTGTAGTTAACCCCGGGTTGTCAGGCGCAGGAACTGCTCATAGCGGCGGTCGCTGATCAGAGCAGCCGCAACCGCCTGTTTGATGGCGCAGTTGGGCTCGGACTGGTGGCGGCAGTCGTTGAAGCGGCAGCAGCCCAGGTATGGCCGGAACTCTATGAATCCTTCCTCGATGGCGCTGGAGGACAGGTGGGTCAGGCCGAACTCCTGCAGACCGGGGCTGTCGATCAGCGAGCCGCCGTGAGCGAGGCGATAGAGGCGAGCGTGGGTGGTGGTGTGCTTGCCTGAGTCGAGTGCAGTCGAAATCTCCCGGGTGGCAGCCAGAGCACCCGGCACCAGGGCATTGATGAGGGTCGATTTACCCATGCCGGATTGACCCACCAGCACCGAAAGCTCACCTGCCAGGAAGGGCAGGAGCGGTGCCGCGTCGGCGCGCGCCGAGAGTTCCAGCACGGGGTAGCCCAAGGCTTTTAGATACGCCAGCCGCCCCCTTGCTTGCGGCAGTCGCTCGGTCAGATCGGCCTTGTTCAGCACGATGACGCTGCGCATCCCCTGACTTTCGGCGGCAACCAGGGCACGTGTCAAGAGTTCGTCTGAAAACGAGGGCTCGGTGGCGACGACAAGCACGATTTGTGTGGCGTTGGCGGCGATCAGTTTCTCGCGGTAGGCATCTGAGCGATAGAGCAGCGATGTCCGCGGTAGGTGGCGCAGTATCTGCGCCTGGTCGAGTGATGCGCGTTCCATCGCGACCCGATCCCCACAGGCGCAGGTACTTTTCTTGCCGCGCGGGAAGCCGGTGATGAGGCTGTCATCGGCCAGCAGGACTTCATAGTGCCGCCCGAAGGCGGCCACGATGGTGCCCTCGAGCGCGCCGCTCAAAGGCTGTAAAGCGCGTCTATCTTGGCTGCGCAGATGAAGTCGTTTTCCGATAGTCCGCCGATGGCATGGGTCGTGTAGCTGACTTTGCATTCGCTGTAGCCCACCGCCAGATCCGGGTGGTGATCCTCGCGGTGCGAAACCCAGGCCGTGGCATTCACGAAGGCCAGGGTTTCATAGTAGCTCTTGAAGCGATAGGTCTTGACGATGGCACTGCCCTCGCGCATCCAGCCGGCAAGCGCTGCCAGCAACGCAGCGGCCTCGGCTTCGGAGAGCGGCGGCACACCACCCTCGCAGGGCTTGCACTTGCCCTTGGAGAGATCGCAAAAGTCTGTCATCGCTGCCTCCTCTTCAGTTTGTCTTTGCATGGTCGGATTCCTCAGGCGGAGTGCAGATGTGCGATGCGCAGCGCTGCCGGCGGATGGGAATCGTAAAAAAGAGAATAGAGCGGGTCGGGCGTCAAGGTCGAGGCGTTGTCGCGGTAGAGTTTGACCAAGGCGGTGATAAGGTCGGAGGCATTCGTCTGGGATGCGGCATAGGCGTCAGCCTGATACTCATGGCGGCGAGAAATATAGGACATCAGCGGTGCCAGGGGGAAAGTGAATACCGGCAGCGTCAGGGAGAACAGGATGAGTGCCAGCGCCGTGCTCTGACGGCTGACGCCTAAGCCGGCATAGAACCAAGGCTGTTCTATCAGCAGACCGAGCAGCCAGAGGAAGCCCAAGCTCATCGCGGCGAGAAGAATGATGCGTTGCCATACATGGCGGTGACGATAGTGGCCTAGTTCGTGGGCGAGCACCGCCTCGATCTCCGTCGGCGCCAGTCGAGCAAGCAGGGTATCGAAGAAAACAATGCGCTTGGCTGCACCAAATCCCGTGAAGTAGGCATTGCCGTGCGCCGAACGCTTCGAGCCGTCCATGACGAACAGGCCGCTGGCGCGGAAGCCACAACGCGAGAGCAATGCCTCAATGCGCGACTTCAGTTCGGCGTTGTCGAGAGGCATAAACTTGTTGAACAGCGGCGCGATCAGCGTCGGGTAGAGCAGCAGTACCAGCAGGTTGAAGGCAAGCCAGAATAGCCAGACATGGAACCACCAGTAGCGGCCCATCGCCGCCATCAGCCAGAGCACGGCAAGCAGCACGGGTGCGCCTATCAATATCGCGAGCACTCCTTGCTTCGCCAGATCGGCGAGAAATAGCGGCCAGGCCATCTTGTTGAAGCCATAGCGCGCCTCGAGAATGAAGGTTCGGTAAAGCGCGAAAGGCAGGTCGATGATGAAGCCAGCCAATGCCACGCTGGCGAAAAGGGCCAGGCTCAATGCGAAGCCATCGCTTGCGAAGAAGCGCAGCCAGAAGTCGTTAGCCGCTTGCAACAAGCCGCCATAAGTGAGCGCGAGCAACTGCAACGTGCCGGAGGCAAACTCGGCCAATCCGAGCCGGGTCTTGGCGCAGGTGTAATCAGCGGCTTTCTGATGATCCGGGAGGGGAATACGAGAGTTAAACTCCGCCGGCACGGTGTCGCGGTTTGCCGCGACATGGTGCAGTTGGCGGAGAGCGAGCCAACTGCGCAGCAGGACGGTCGCCATCAGGGCGGTTAAAAAGACCAGGGTGAAGAGTTGAGTGGAAGTCAAGAACATGGAGGCCGTAAGGGTAAGAATTTGTGACAGAATACGTGACTTATCGTTAAAGTTGCGACGCTAAAATTATGGCACAAGATCAGAATGCTTTAGTCTGGCTGGATCTGGAGATGACCGGCCTTAATCCCGATTCCGATCGCATCATCGAGATCGCCTTTGTCATCACCGACTCCCAGCTTAACACCGTAGTCGAAGGTCCGGCGTGGGTGGTGCATCAGTCCGACGCCGTGCTCGAAGGCATGGACGAGTGGAACAAAGGCACACACGGCCGTTCCGGGCTGATCAGCAAGGTCAAGGCATCGGCTCTCTCCGAGGCGGAAGTCGAGGAGCAGTGCCTGGCCTTTCTCAAACTCCATGTGCCGCAAGGCAGTTCGCCGATGTGCGGCAACTCGATTTGCCAGGACCGCCGCTTCATGGCGCGCTACATGCCGAAGCTCGAGGCCTACTTTCATTACCGCAATCTCGACGTCAGTACCCTGAAAGAACTTTGCAAGCGCTGGAAGCCGGAACTGGCCAAGGGGGTGGTCAAGAACGGCAAGCATGAGGCGCTGGCCGACATCAACGAGTCGATCGAGGAAATGAAGTACTACCGTGAAAACTTCCTGCGCTTGTAAGAGAACTGATCAGTCACGTTGGTATAGGCGCAGCATCTCGCTACGGTCGCCGGGGCGGTGGCCTTCCCACAACTTGTGCCAGCCTGCGGGCGAGGGCGGGCTTTTCGCAGTGCCCTGATCTATGAGTAGCGGGCAGGAAGCTGCTGCGCGTGTCGCGGCATCCAAAGTGACGATACCCGCGAAATAATGCAGAGAGGCGCGCTGGGCACCGCCGAGATTTCGTCCCGCGATGCACTGCCCCGGTGGGGGTAGTTTCTGCTTGAGCGAGACGGCGAGGCCGCGGTAGGTCTTGCCGTAATCTATCCAGGGCTGCCATTGTGCGACCACCAGCACCCACACCAGCGTCACGCCTGCCGCCCAATGCGTGACGGCGCGCCAGGGTGAACGGGGGCTGGCAAATATCATCCAGAGCCAGGCCAGGGTCAAGGTCGCCGAAATGGCGAAGACGATCACGCTCCCACGGGCCACGAATCCAGGCTCAAGCTTGGCGAAGTTGTGTGCAATTTGGGCGGGAATCCCGCTCGTCATGGCAACGCCGCCGAGCCAGACGAGTGCCGCCACCAGTGTCAGAGTCATCATGCCGAACCAGTCGAAGGCGTTTGTGGCACCACGTCTCAGCCGGCCAGCTCCGGCTGTCGCCAAGAGCACCAATGGCACCAAGAGCGGCAGCGCCTGGACCGGCCGCGGCTCATAAAGAAAAAGCAGTGCCAGCAGTGTCGTGGCTGTGCCGGCGAGCGGCAGCGTTAGCGCTGCTTCGGAGAGGCGATGGCGATGGAGCCATAGCGCCCAAAACGCCAGCGGCAGTGCGGGCCAGGCGAACCAGGCCAAGAGTTTGGCATGGTCAGGCAGCGACATCAGCCAGTTGCCTTGTAAGTGCAAACTGTTAGCGGTCCACCATGCGGTCAGTTCCCTGGGAGCCAGCCAGGCCAGCAGCAGAGGCCAGAGGGCGATCAGCGGCAAGGCCAGGGAGATGGCAATGAGCAGGCCACGCCGGCAGGGGGCATCACGCCAATGGCGATGCGCCGGTAAAATGAGCAGCAAAGGCGCCAGGGTGATCAGCGCCGCCGAGCCTGCGGCGAGGAAGCCCAAACCCAGTCCGAGTCCGGCCTGCAGACCACCCACTGTCGGCTGCTGCGGCAAGCGGGCGAGGCCGGCATAGAATGCAGCGCTGGCCGCTAGCAGCGCGACCATGGGTTGCATTTCGTGAATCGGCACGAGCAGGCCAAGGCTTCCGATGGCGACCAGTACCGCTGCACTACCGGCTTCCGGACCATGGAGACTGCGGCTGGCCGATGCCAACTGTGCGAGGAAGGCTGCGCCGAACAGGCCAGAGGCGAGCCGGGCGGCATCGTGCAGCGGCAGCAGGCCGCCGAACAACTTGGCACAGGCGGCGGCAACCCAGTAATAAAGTGGCGGCGAGTCGAGCAAAGTCTCGCCCGCAAGATGTGGTACCAGCCAGTCTGTCCCGGTGAGAAAGCTGTAAGTGATGCCGAAATGAACAGCATCGTCGCTTTTCCAGGGGTCATGGCCGGTCAGCCCGGCGAAGAGATAGAGCAGGCCGAGCATGGCAAGCGTGCTCCCTGCGGGGGGCAGCTTGACCGGGAAAAGAGGAAGGCGCGCGATCACTCGGGCAGAAGCGAGTCAGAAACGAAAAAAGGCAGCCGAAGCTGCCTTTTTTGTTCAGAAGTCCGCTCAGGCGGAACGCTGAACGGTGCCATATTTCTGGCGGAAGCGTTCGACGCGGCCGGCGGTATCGACGATTTTCTGCTTGCCGGTGTAGAACGGGTGGCAAGCCGAGCAGACTTCAATGTGCAGCGGTTTTCCCGAGGTTGAGCGGGTCTTGAAGGTGTTGCTGCAGCTGCATGTGACGTCGATCTCGACGTAGTTGGGGTGTATGGCTTCTTTCATGATGGCTTCCTTGAGTGTCCTTGGCCTGCGCCGTCCGCACTAAGCGCGGGAAAGGGCAGCATTATCCATTAATTTTTTGCGGATTGCAATCTCTACTCCGGCGCATTATCCCCTGCGCATCGCATCGAAGAATTCCGCATTGTTCTTGGTCGCCTTGATCTTGTCGAGCAGGAATTCCATCGCTTCCATGTCGTCCATGTTGTAGAGCAACTTGCGCAGCACCCACATCTTCTGCAGTACATCCGGCTTGAGCAGAAGTTCCTCGCGGCGCGTGCCCGAGCGGTTGACGTTGATCGCAGGGTAGACGCGTTTCTCGGCCATGCGGCGGTCGAGGTGGATTTCCATGTTGCCGGTACCCTTGAACTCCTCGTAGATCACGTCGTCCATGCGGCTGCCGGTATCAACCAGCGCCGTCGCGATGATGGTCAGCGAACCGCCTTCCTCGATGTTGCGGGCGGCGCCGAAGAAGCGCTTGGGCCGTTGCAGGGCGTTGGCATCGACGCCGCCGGTGAGTACCTTGCCCGAGGCGGGCACCACGGTGTTGTAGGCGCGCGCCAGGCGCGTGATCGAGTCGAGAAGGATGACCACATCCTTCTTGTGTTCGACCAGTCGTTTGGCTTTTTCGATCACCATCTCGGCGACCTGGACATGTCGAGTGGCCGGTTCGTCGAAGGTCGAAGCGACCACCTCGCCCTTGACCGAGCGCTGCATTTCCGTGACTTCCTCAGGGCGTTCGTCGATCAACAGGACGATCAGAACCACGTCGGGGTGATTGACCGAGATGGCGTGGGCGATATGCTGCATCATCACCGTCTTGCCGCTCTTCGGGCTGGCCACCAGGAGGCCGCGCTGGCCCTTGCCGATCGGCGCGATGATGTCGATGACGCGGCTCGTGGTGTTCTCTTCGCCGCGCATGTCGCGCTCGAGCAGCATATGCTTGTTCGGATGCAGGGGTGTCAGGTTCTCGAACAGAATCTTGTGCTTGGACGCCTCCGGGGGTTCACCGTTGACCTTGTCCACCTTGACCAGGGCGAAGTAGCGCTCGCCATCCTTTGGCGTGCGGATTTCGCCTTCGATGGTGTCCCCGGTGTGTAAGTTGAAGCGGCGGATCTGGCTGGGACTGATGTAAATGTCGTCGGTGCCTGCCAGATAAGAAGTGTCGGGCGAGCGCAGGAAGCCGAAGCCGTCAGGCAACACTTCAAGGGCGCCGTCGCCAAAGATACTCTCGCCCTTTTTGGCGCGGTTCTTGAGCAGGGCGAAGATCAGTTCTTGCTTGCGCAAGCGGTTGGCGCCGTCAATCTCGTTGGCGATAGCCATTTCGAGCAGTTGCCCGACATGGAGGACTTTAAGCTCCGATAGGTGCATGTGAGAGACCTGCTAGGCGTGAAACGAGGAAAGGAGAGGGATGAACCCAGTGAAAATTTGAGGGAAACTAGGGGAACGAAACGGGCTGAGTCCAGCCCGTGCGGCGCGCCGATGTTGCGTTATCAGCTGCTTTATTATGGATTTTATTGGTGGGCGCCGCGACGTTCAGGACGGACTGTAGCGGTATCAGAGGTTGCTGTCAATAAAAGCGGTGAGTTGGGATTTCGACAAAGCGCCAACCTTGGTCGCCTCGATGTTGCCGCCCTTGAACAGCATCAAGGTCGGAATGCCGCGGATACCGAAATCTCCCGGAGTCTTCTGGTTGTCGTCGATGTTGAGTTTTGCGACCTTAAGCTTGCCGGAGTATTCCTTGGCGACTTCGTCAAGGATGGGTGCGACCATCTTGCAGGGACCGCACCATTCGGCCCAGTAATCAACCAGAACAGGCAGGCTGGACTCGAGCACTTCGCTCTTGAAATTGGCGTCGGTGACGTGTTGGATATGCTCGCTCATGGGTTCCTCGCGGTTATGATTTTGCCCCATCCGGGGCCATCGGGGATACGGAATCCGGAATGCAGAAAGACTATCGGCGCGAAATCAAGGCTGACTGTCTTCGCTAAGGTTGCATCCTAGCAAAAAATACGTGGTGCTAGTACATAAATGCGTTCGAGGCAGCATGCCACCTGATGGCACATACTACAATATTGCGGCAGTATTTTGCAGAGGTCGGGATCTATTCATCGGCCCATGCCTTGAGAGAGAGGCCTACAAGGGGCATTAGAGACCATCATGGATCGCACCGAACGTTTTTACAAGATTGATCAACTGCTCGGCGAGCGGCGGGTAGTGCCTTTCGCCATGTTCATTAAAAGACTGGGCGTCTCACGCGCTACCATCAAGCGCGATCTGGAGTATCTGCGTAACCGGCTCAACGCTCCTATCGTCTGGGATCGCGAGCAAGGTGGCTATCGCTTCTCCGAAGCCGAGCAGACTGGTGGGCAGTACGAACTGCCGGGGCTGTGGTTCAACGCTTCGGAAATCCACGCCTTGCTCACCATGCAGCATTTGCTGGCAGGCCTGGATAACGGCGGATTGCTGGGGCCCCATATCCAGCCACTGCTGGTCAGGCTGCGCTCGTTACTGGGATCCGCCGACAACTCCTCTGAGGAAATCCAGAAGCGCATCAGGATACTTGGTGTTGCCGCGCGGCAGATGGCTCTTGAGCACTTCGCAGTGGTTGGCTCTTCCTTGCTGCGCCGGCGCCGCCTGCTGATTTCCTATTTTGTGCGTTCCCGGGACGAGACCAATGAACGCGAGGTATCGCCGCAGCGCCTGGTCCATTACAGAGAGAACTGGTATCTCGATGCCTGGTGCCACCTGCGTAACGAACTGCGCAGCTTTTCCCTGGATGCCATGCGCAGCGCAGAGATTCTCGATACGCCGGCACGCAACATCCCGGAAAAGACCCTGGACGGCGCGCTCGGAGCGGGCTATGGCATATTCTCGGGAAAAAAGGTGCAGTGGGCGAAGTTGAGGTTTTCTCCACAGCGGTCGCGGTGGGTGGCAAGCGAGCAGTGGCACCCGCGTCAGAAGGGAAGTTTCGACGAAGAGCAGCGTTATATCCTGGAAATCCCCTACAGCGACCATCGCGAACTGCTGATGGATGTCCTCAAATTTGGCGGCGAGATCGAAGTGCTGGCCCCGCTGGAATTGCAATGCGCAGTCCGAGAGGCTCTGGAGCGGGCTTTGCGCCACTATTCGCAGTGAGCCAGTGCAAGAAAGTCTGACGAGGCTATTTACAAGCCGTGTTGGCTTTGGTATAGTTCCGCTTCTTCGCTGGTCGAGTTGCTTTTGAGACCAGCCGTTCTTTAAAAACCAGACAACCGATAGGTGTGGGTGCTTGGGGAGGTTGATGGTTGGAAGTGGGCCTGGCTTTCGAGAATCGAAGGGGCTGGGTGCGGTGAGCTGAAAGGCTGACTGCGACGAGGAATCGTTACGCGACTGACCACGATCAAGTTAAACCGAAGTGCTCACATGAAGAATATATTGCGATAGCAACGACAAGGCCCGAGACGATGCTTGGAGACGTCGCGGTGGCTATTAACCCAAAGGATAATAGATATAAGGATCTGAAGGACAGGACCGTAGTGCTTCCAATTTTAAACAGGGAATTAAGGGTCGTACGCGACGGTCTCGTCGATATGAAATTCGGCACTGGCGCGCTCAAGGTGACTCCCGCGCAC
>CAIYYX010000179.1 GCA_903930535.1 uncultured Sterolibacterium sp.
ACCTGACGGCGCTATTGCCTGGATATATTCAGCAAACTGGCTATCGCATCGAAGTCATTCTCTACTACATGCAAGTGGTCTTCGATTCCGTTGAGATAAGCGTTAAGTTGGAGTTCCATTGCTTGTCCACAGATAAGGTCGAAAGCATCCCAGAGATCTTTCGAGTCTGGATTTAGTCCTGTTACGACTCCTAATCCGCTTGGGTAGGTTGGAATCGTGAATATCTTCAGGTCTGGACGGTGTTTTGTCAGGATCAGCATGACTTTCCAGGTGTCCCCTATCCAGAATTTTGTATTTCTGTTTCTTTGTGCGGTGGCTGGTGTTACGGGAAAAATGTCGTGAAACAGGACCACAGATCGGTTATCCGAAAAACGTTCAATATTCATAAAGTCTTTTAGTGCTTGATCGAAGTGGTGAAGGCCATCAATAAAGGCGAGGTTGATTGTTCTTGAGCCGAAGACTTGTTCCGGGTCATGGTCTTCAAAAAATCTGTCACTGGTTAGTTTGAAAAGTTTGACCCAATTTTCCTGTGGGTGAGTTATTCGAATGGCTGGATCAATTCCGACTGCGCAGGTTGGCGCGCGGGCGAGTCTCAGTGACTGACCTGATTCAACGCCAATCTCCAGGTAATTCTTGGGTTTTAGAATGTCGTGGAACCATGCGAGCCAGTCCAAATAATGGTGGCCAGGGAAGCGTGTATTAGCGGTCGCTAGGCATTTCGTGAACTCTATTTCGGCCAATAAATCACAGACCTGCACGTTTTCCGGGAAGAGCGCTAAAGCGTCAGTGCAGAGTAACCGGTAACCCAACGGCGTTCTTCCCTTCGCGCGCGCGATGACGAAAACTGCTCCCCACGCAAATCACACACGGGAGCAACAGGGATGGCGGGAATCAAGAAGGGCAAGGGATCAAGGCGCAGCCGGCACGAGTGGCGATCCTTATTGGCGAAATTTGACAGCAGTGGCCTGAGCGTTGAAGCCTTCTGCCGACGTGAAGCGATCAGTGCGGCGAGCCTGTACCGCTGGCGCGGATTGCTCAGTTCTGGCGGCGACGGCGGCGACGACAAAATCGGGGTCATCAACAGAGCGCCGGGATTTGTCGATCTCGGGACACTGAATTCGGCGACGGTGTCGTCACCGCGAATCGATCTCAAGCTCGACCTCGGTGACGGTCTGGTTCTGCATCTGGTGCGCCACTGATGTTTTTCCCCGAAGGCCAGGTCCGGGTGCATGTCTATGGCCGCCCGGTCGATATGCGCAAATCCTTTGACGGTCTTTACGCACTGACGCGTCAGGAACTCGAACAGGATCCGCTGAACGGCCGACTGTTCGTCTTCATCAATCGTCGGGCGACACAAATGAAGGTGCTCTACTGGGACCGCACGGGATTTTGCATCTGGGCCAAGCGCCTCGAGCAGGGGCGGTTCCTGTCCGATTGGCGTCGCGTCACGACACGCGAAATGGACTGGACCGGCCTCAAGCTTTTGCTCGAAGGCATCGAAGCAAAAATCGTCAGAAAACGCTATCGCCATAACCACGGAAGCGATGCCTGCGGTATAATTGCAACATGAGTTCGACGACCGCAAACCGTGTGCCCAGCCTCGATGAGGCGGCCGCTTTCAGCCCACGGCAAGTCGTCGATCTAGTGGGTGCGCTGAGCCGGGAAGTCGATGCCCTCAAGCATCAGATCGACTGGTTCAAGCGCCAGATCTTCGGCCAGAAGAGCGAACGACGCATCATCGACAACGCCAGCGGCCAGCTGAGTCTGGGCCAGGCCATCACGCCGGATCAGGTCGCCCTGCCACCGGCGCCGGCTGAGCGTCAGGTCGCTACGCACACGCGGCGAGCGACGGTCAAGAAACCCGACACCGGCGACGATAGCCTGCCGTTCTTCGATGAGTCGCGAGTGCCGATCGAAGTCATCGAACTCGCCGCACCCGAAGCCGATGGGCTCGCTCCGGAAGATTTCGAAATCATCAGCTACAAGAACAGCTATCGGCTTGCCCAGCGTCCGGGCAGCACGGTTGTTCTCAACTACCGGCGGCCGGTAATCAAGCTCAAGGCGACGCAGGCGATCGTCTGCCCGACGGCGCCGACCGGTGTCATCGAAGGCAGCCGAGCCGATGTCAGTTTCGTTGCCGGCCTCTTGATCGACAAATTCGCTTATCACCTGCCGTTCTACCGCCAGCACCAGCGTCTCGCTGACGGCGGCATCACCGTCAGCCGACCGTGGCTGACGCAGATCGGCCAGCAAGGCATCGCGTTGCTTGAGCCGATTGTCGATGCGCAGTTCGCCTCGATTCGTGCCTCACGCGTCAAGGCGATGGACGAGACGCCGATCAAGGCCGGGCGCGCCGGACCGGGGAAGTTGAAGGCGGCGTATTTCTGGCCGGTTTATGGCGAACTGGACGAAGTCTGCTTCCCGTTCTTCGAGAGTCGAAGGATTGAGCATGTCGAGCAGGCGCTCGGCCTGACGCCGGTCGAACGCGGCGTCCTGCTGACCGACGGCTACACCGCCTACGCGCACTACACGAAGAAGACCGGACTGACCCACGCCCAATGCTGGGCGCAC
>CAIYYX010000180.1 GCA_903930535.1 uncultured Sterolibacterium sp.
ACGATAATTTGCCTCAGACAGAACGACCACCGCCGCCCGACCTCTCCGCGTAACGTGTTGTGGCTCACCCTGCAAGGCCGCCTCGACGACCTGACTGAACTGAGTTTTTGCGTCCTGCAACCGCCACTGCGATCCATGCATGATCGGCTCCTAGCCTACTGAAAATTTACACTGGTCAGATTATCTGGTCTGTTAGCCTGATAGTCAAGTTCGATCCCGGAAAAACGTAAAAGTCTTCAAGATCATTGTTTCATAGGGGTATACGGGTGACAGGCGGGATAGCATGAGACCCGGTGAAATCACCTCTTCGGGTGGCCCAGTCCTACATCAGGACAATGTCGTACTGCTCCTGACTGTAGCCTGATTCGGCCTGGACAGAGATGCTCTTGCCGATGAAGTCGGAGAGCATGGCCAGGGCCTGGGATTCCTCGTCGAGGAACAGGTCGGTCACGGCCTGGGCCGCCAGCACGCGGTATTCCCGGGCATCAAACTGGCGCGCCTCGCGCAGCAGCTCGCGCAGTATCTCGTAGCAGATGGTGCGCGCGGTCTTCACTTCGCCGCGGCCACTGCAGGTTGGGCAGGGCTCGCACAGGACATGGGCGAGCGACTCGCGGGTGCGCTTGCGGGTCATCTCCACCAGCCCGAGCGCGGTGAAGCCATTCACGGAAATCCGCGTATGGTCTCGCGCCAGCGCCTTGTTGAGTTCCGAGAGGACAGCACCCTGGTGTTCCTCGTTCTCCATGTCGATGAAGTCGACGATGATGATGCCGCCGAGATTGCGCAGGCGCAGCTGGCGGGCGATGGTCTGCGCGGCTTCGAGGTTGGTCTTGAAAATGGTGTCGTCGAAGCTCTTCAGGCCGACGAAGCCGCCGGTATTGACGTCTATGGTGGTCATCGCCTCGGTCTGGTCGATGATCAGATAGCCTCCAGACTTCAGCTCGACGCGGCGGCCCAGCGCCTTCTGGATCTCTTCCTCGACGCCATGGAGATCGAACAGCGGCCGCTCGCCGGTGTAGTGTTGGAGAAGAGCCGCCACCTGGGGCATGAATTCCTGGGCGAAGCCCGAGAGTTTCTGGAAGTTTTCCCGCGAGTCTATCAACACCCTCGTTGTCTCCGGCGTGACCAGGTCGCGCAGCAAGCGTTGCGCCAGACTCAGATCGTGATGCAGCAGCTCCGGCGGTCTGGCGTTCTTGCTGCGGTTCTTGATCTCGGCCCAGAGCCGGCGCAAATAGCCGATGTCGGCGCAAAGTTCGTCGTTGCTGGCGCGCTCGGCCATGGTCCGGACGATGAAACCGCCCGGCTCGTCGGCAGGCACCAGGCTCAGGATTTTTTCACGCAGCTGCTCGCGCGCGCTTTCCCCCTCGATGCGCTGCGAAATGCCGATATGGTGCTCCTGCGGCAGATAGACGAGCAATCTCCCGGCGATGGAAATCTGTGTGGATAGCCGCGCACCCTTGGTGCCCAGCGGGTCCTTCTGAACCTGTACCAGCAGGTTTTGTCCTTCGCTGAGGATCTTCTCGATCGGCCTCACGGCATCGGCGCCATGCCTCTCTTCCCAGATGTCTGCGACATGGAGAAAGGCGGTGCGTTCCAGACCGATGTCGATGAAGGCCGACTGCATCCCCGGCAGGACGCGCACGACGCGGCCGAGGTAGATGTTGCTGACGATGCCCCGGCTGGCCGTGCGCTCGATGTGCAGTTCCTGCACCACGCCCTGTTGCAGCAGGGCGACGCGCGTCTCCTGCGGCGAGAAGTTGATCAGGAATTCTTCGCTCATGGCATCGTTGTGAACCCGTGGTTCATAAAGGATAACCGAAGGAGCGCAGCAAGAGCGCGGTCTCGCACAAGGGCAGGCCGGCAATGCCCGAGTGGGAACCGCGGATTTCCTCAATGAACATCGCGGCGCGGCCCTGGATGCCATAGGCGCCGGCCTTGTCGAGCGGCTCGCCGGATTGGGCGTAGCGGCGGATCTCCGCGTCATCGAGGCTGCGAAAGTGCACCGTGCTGACGCTCAGCACATGCTCGAGACGATCTCCCGCGGTTATCGCCACGGCGGTCAACACTTTATGGCTGCGGCCGGACAGGCGCGTGAGTATTGCCACTGCGTCGGCTTCGTCGCACGGTTTGCCAATGATCTCCCCGTCCATGTCCAGCGTGGTGTCGGCTGCGAGCACCGGGTGCGGCGGCAGCTGGCGCAGCTTGAGCAGTTCTGCGCCATGCGCAGCCTTGATTCGGGCGACGCGCACCACATAGTCTTGCGGCGCCTCACCCGGGAGCATGTCTTCGCTCACCGCAGAGTCTTCGCGCGGCACGCTGCGGAAGAGCAGGAGATCAAAGCCGACCCCGATCTGGCTCAGAAGATCGCGCCGGCGCGGACTGCTCGAGGCGAGATAGATGCGCGGTTTTATGTTCATTCCCGGTGATAGGGATGACCCTTGAGCAGGCTTGCCGAGCGGTACAGTGCTTCCGCCAGCAGCACTCGCACCAGGGCATGGGGCAGCGTCAGGCTGGACAGGCGCAGCGTCTCTGCAGCCTCCTGTTTCAGTTTGGGATCGAGGCCATCGGGCCCGCCGATGATGAACGCCACGTCCGAGCCGCCGGCGAGCCATTTTTCCAGGCGTTCGGACAGCCCGCGGGTGGTGAGGTCGGCCCCATGCTCGTCGAGCGCCACCAGCCTGGCACGCGTTGGCAGTGCGGCCCGCAGGCGTGCCGCTTCCGCGGCGAGCAGGACCGGCGTCGGCTTGCCCGAGGCCCGCGGCTCGGTCTTGACTTCGACGAGCTCCAGAGGCATTTCACGCGGCATGCGCTGGGCGAAGCCGCTGTAGGCATCAAGGACCCAGCCGGGCATGCGCGTGCCGACGGCAGCGATGACCAGCTTCATTACGAGCTGCCGTCGTCCTTTTTCGCGGCGACGCGCCGCCGCCGCGGCGCGGGGGCTCCAAGGCGGGGACCGACAACGGCCTGCGAGCGCAGCGAGCTTTCGTCACCCCCGTCCTTGGCAAGGGGGGTGGGGGGAAGCCCCCGCCGCCGGGCCGCCCCAAGGCGGGGGCCGCCAACCGTCTGCGAGCGCAGCGAGCCCTCGCCACCCCCTTCCTTGGGAAGGGGGTTGGGGGGAAGGCTCTTCTTCCCCTGCCACAGTTCTTCGAGGTTGTAATAGCTCCTCACACTGGGCTGCATGACATGGACGACGATGGTGCCGAGGTCGACCAGCACCCATTCGCCTGTTTCCTCGCCCTCTATGCTCAACACTTCGCCGCCGGCCTCCTTGACCTTGTCATGGACATTGCGCGCCAGCGACTTGACCTGTCGGGTCGAGTCGGCGCTGGCGACGATGATGCGGTCGAAGAGCGAGGTGAGTTTGCTGGTGTTGATGACTTCGATGTCGCGCGCCTTGATGTCTTCGAGTGCGGTGACGGCGATTTTTTGCAGCTTGCGTAGGTCCATATGGGGTCAGTCTAGTGCCCGGTAGCGGGGTTTTGGTAAAGCCGGTGCTCGGCAATATAGTCGAGAACCGTATCGGGGAGCAAATAGCGGGCGCTGTCATCTGCAGCCAGAGCGTTGCGGATCGCCGTGCCCGAGATGGCCAGCGAGGTGATGGGGAAGGCCACAATCCTGCCTGCGGGCGCCTTCCCCAGATCCTTTGCATCGCTTGAGACACGTGCCCTGAATTCGTTCTGCAGGGCCGGTGGCAAGGCTTCCGGCTCGAGCGCGTAGCCTGGACGGGTCGCCACCGCCAGGTGGGCCAGAGAGAACAGTTCCTGCCAGCAGTGCCAGGTCGGCAGGCCGACAAAGGCGTCTGCGCCGAGCAGCAGGACCAGCGGTTTTTCCGCACCATGGAGGTTGCGCAGCCTTGAGAGCGTGGTCACGGAGTAGCTCTTCGCCTCGCTCAATGTTTCGCCATCGTCCAGGGTGAAGCCCGGATTGCCGGCGATCGCCAGGCGCACCATTTCCAGACGGTGCCTGGCGCTCGCGCCAGGGGTGCTCCGGTGCGGTGGCTGCCCCGCCGGTATCCAGGTCACCTTTTCCAGGCCGAGAGCGGTCTTCGCCTCCTCGGCCAGGCGCAGGTGGCCGAAATGGACCGGGTCGAAGGTGCCGCCCAGGAGTCCCAGCGGGCTTGCGAATTTTTCAACTTGCGCCATCTGGGGCTTGTATGAATACATCGCGATAACTGAGATAGGCGCTGGTCATCAGCACCGGTGCGAAAACCAGGAACAGAAGGGTGTACAGCGCTACTGCGAGGACCTCTACCAGGGTCTTGGAGATCATGCTGGCGATGAACAGGATCAGGGCAGGCAAAAGCGCCCCGACCAGCATGACGGCCAGACCGTAGACGAGGAAGGCGCGCCAGTTGCGCCAGGCGGCAACGAAGCTGAAGAACAGCGATTTGGCCGCCGTCAGGCCTTCCCACGTCGTGAGCAGAGGGGCGAACCAGAAAGCCAGAAGAAGCGGCGAGTAGAGCGCCATCAGGCTTAGCAGTTGAATCAACTGCGCGGTCTCGTCGCCGCTTCCCGGCGATACCGAGGATTTGCCGCCGGCAAGCAGGAAATTCAGGGCGAGCACCGCCAGCGTCCCGGCAAGGTGGAGAAACCCTAAGCGCAGCAAGGCGCCGCGATGCTCTGCGAGACCTTCGATGAGGGCGGCGGCGGGAAACCCTTTCGAGTTGCCAAGATCGAGGGCGCGAAAGCCGTTGGCAAGCAGCACCGTCAAGGCCGGCAAGATGAGCGGCAGGATAAACTGGCCGACCGGTTGGAGCATGCCAAAGGCGAACACTATCAGCATGTAACCCAGCGTCAGCGTGGTCAACAGGGGCGGATTGCGGCGGTAGAGTTTGAACCCTGCGGCAAGCCAGAAGGCGCCACGCACTGCGGGAAGTCTTTGCGCTTGCATGGTGCGGCGTCAGAGCGGTATGGGTTTGCGGTCGTTGAGGTTGAGCCAGCCCTTGGCGATGCGGTAGATGATCCAGACCGTATCGGCGAAGAGAATCACCCAGCCGATCAGGACGATCATCAGCAATCCACCGAGCGCACCCCAAAGCAGCGCGAACCAGAAGGTGCGGATTTGCCAGCGGAAGTGCGATTCGAGCCAGGTACCGCGCGCTTCGTCGCGCTTGATATAGGCGAGAACAATGGCGACGATGGCCGTTATGCCGGAAATGAAGAACGCAGCCTGCAAAATATAGCCTGCCAGGACGATGTTCCGCAGCGATTGCTCGCGTGACTCCGCTTCAGGCGTGGGGAGGGTATCCGGCACTGCCTAGAACGAGTGGATGACCCACATCGGCACGCGCAGGCCAAAATCGAGCGGCTCCTGGCGGCTCATGCGGCCGTCACCCTTTTCGTCGATGAGATAGTAGGGAACGCCGTGCGGTGGCGTCACCTTGAGCATATAGAGCTTTCCGTTCATGCGGAACTCTTCGACACGGTCCTCGCCGCGACGGGTGATGGTCACCTGCGGCTCCAGCGCCGGATCGGGCTGGAATCCGGGCGGCGGTGGCGGCGGTTCGGGTATCGACTGCAATCCCTGCGGCGCCTGCTGGGCGGCGGCGGATACGGCAAGCAGGGCGAGGAGCAACAGGAGGCGGCGCATGATGGTGTCCTTTGGTCGAGTGAGAGGATTCTATCAAAGGTTGAGCAGCAGCTCGTGTTCTTCCGGCAACCGTTCGAATCCTCGTGTCTCGTAGTGCTTGAATATCGCCGCGACGATATCCTGCGGTTCATCTATGACCTGGATGAGTTCAAGGTCCTCCGGGCTAATCATGCCTTCGGCCACCAACTGCGTGCGAAACCAGTCCAGCATCCCTGCCCAGAAGCGGCTGCCGACCAGAATCAGCGGAATGCGCGGCGACTTCCCGGTCTGGATCAGCGTCAGCGCCTCCAGCACCTCGTCGAGCGTACCGAATCCACCCGGCAGAACGACATAGGCAGTGGCAAAGCGGACAAACATGTATTTGCGCACGAAGAAATGGCGGAAGCTCTGCGACACGTCCTGATAGGGATTGCCTTTCTGCTCCATGGGCAACTGGATGTTGAGGCCGACACTGGGACTCTTGCCGGCAAAGGCGCCCTTGTTGGCGGCTTCCATGACCCCCGGGCCGCCGCCCGAGATGACGCCGAAGCCGGCATCCGAGAGCAGCCGCGCTATCGTCTCGGTCAACAGGTAGTACTCTGAATCCCTTGCTGTCCGGGCGCTGCCGAAGATGGTGACGGCCGGACGAATGGCGTTTAAGCGGTCGGTCGCTTCGACGAATTCTGACATAATGCCGAGAATGCGCCACGCCTCACGCGCCGTGCCCGCAGCTCCTTGTGCGGTGGACGACTGTGGTCCGGTGATTTTCGGCAGCTTATCCTTGTTCATCTTCCACTCCCGCCCTCATGCCCACGCTGATTCTCGTCGACGGTTCATCCTATCTCTACCGCGCCTTCCACGCCATGCCCGACTTGCGCAACAAGGCTGGAGAGCCGACCGGCGCAGTCTATGGCGTATTGAACATGCTACGCCGGCTACCCCTCGACTACAAGGCGGCCGATGGCGTTGAATTGCGCGCCGTGGTGTTCGACGCCAAGGGCAAGACCTTCCGCGAAGACTGGTACCCCGAGTACAAGGCGCATCGCCCGCCCATGCCCGAAGACCTGGTGCGCCAGATCGAGCCGCTGCACGACTGCATCCGCGCGCTCGGCTGGCCGCTCCTGATGATTGACGGCGTCGAGGCAGACGACGTCATCGGCACGCTGTCGCGAGCCGCTGCCGCTGCCGGCATTGAATGCGTGATTTCCACCGGCGACAAGGATCTGGCGCAGCTCGTCTGCCCCCATGTCAGGCTGGTGAACACCATGAACAACGAGATCCTCGACGAGGCCGGTGTCGAGAAGAAGTTCGGCGTGACGCCGCAGCAGATCGTGGATTACCTGGCGCTGACCGGCGACGCCGTGGATGGCGTCCCGGGCGTGGACAAGGTCGGGCCGAAGACGGCGGTGAAGTGGCTGGGTCAATACGGCTCGCTCGATGAAGTCGTGGCTCATGCCGGCGAGATAGGCGGGGTGGTGGGCGAGAATCTTCGGAAAGCCCTGGATTTCCTGCCTCTGGGCAGGCGATTGCTCACCGTCGTCTGCAATCTGGAATTGCCGCTCACGGTGACTGACCTCGCGCCGCAGCCAGCGGATAGAGCCAAGCTTCACCAACTCTACGGCCACCTGGAATTCAAGACCTGGCTCAAGGATTTGCAGGCGAGCTCACCCCCCGATGAGCCCGCGGCCATGACCGAGAATCATCGCGACAGTTACGAGTCCATCGTGAGCTGGGAAGACTTCGCGCGCTGGCAGGAGAAGATTGAGCAAGCAGAAATTACCTCGCTCGATACCGAGACCACCGACCTCGACCCCTTCGCCGCGAGGCTGGTGGGTATTTCCTTCGCGGTGTCTCCCGGCGAGGCGGCTTACCTTCCGCTCGGCCACAGCTATGCCGGCGCGCCAGAGCAACTGCCTCTGGCCGAGGTTCTGGAAAGACTCAAGCCCTGGCTCGAGTCCGAAGACAAGAAAAAACTCGGTCAGCACCTCAAGTACGACCGCCACATTTTTGCCAACCACGGCATCGCCTTGCGCGGCATAGAGGACGATACCCTGCTCGAATCCTACGTCCTGGAGAGCGACAAGCCACACGACCTGGGCAGCCTAGCCTCCCGTCATTTGGGCTTCAAGACCATTTCCTACGACGCCGTCACGGGCAAGGGTGCATCGCGCATCTCCTTCTCGCAAGTCGATGTCGAGCACGCCAGCGAATATGCCGCCGAGGATGCCGACGTCACCCTGCGCGTCCATGATGTCCTGGCACCGCAGCTTGCTGCAGAAGAGAAGCTTGAGCGGCTCTACCGCGACATCGAGCTGCCTGTGGCCGAAGTGCTGTTCCGCATGGAGAGGAACGGCATGTTGATCGACGTGTCCGCGCTGGAGAAGCAGAGCGCCGAACTCGGCCGCAGCATGATGGAACTGGAGGCACAGGCGCACGCTCTGGCGGGCCAGCCTTTCAATCTGAGTTCGCCGAAACAGCTGGCCGAAATATTGTTCGTGAAGCAGCAACTGCCCGTGCTGAAAAAGACGCCATCGGGAGGACCCTCCACCGACGAGGAAGTGCTCTCGGAGTTGGCGCTGGACTATCCTCTGCCCAAGCTGCTCTTGGAGCATCGCAGTCTCGCCAAGCTGAAGGGCACTTACACAGACAAGCTGCCGCGCATGGTCAATCCGCAAACAGGCCGTGTTCACACCAGCTTCTCGCAGGCCACGGCCGTCACCGGAAGACTGGCGAGCTCGGAACCCAATCTGCAGAACATCCCGGTGAGGACCGTCGAGGGCAGGCGCATCCGCACCGCCTTCATCGCGGCGCCGGGGCATGCCATCGTTTCGGCGGACTACTCCCAGGTCGAGTTGCGCATCATGGCCCATCTCTCGAATGATGCGCGCCTCCTGGATGCCTTCGCCCAGGGCGAGGATGTGCACCGCGCCACCGCCGCCGAGGTCTTCGGCGTCACGCCCCTGGAGGTCGGACCCGACCAGCGCCGCGCCGCCAAGGTGATCAACTTCGGCCTGATCTATGGCATGTCTGCCTTCGGCCTGGCGCGCGAACTGAACCTGGAACGAGGTGCCGCACAAGCCTATATGGATCGCTACTTCGCGCGCTATCCCGGCGTCGCCCGCTACATGGAGGAGACGAGACAGCAGGCGCGAGCCCAGGGCTATGTCGAGACCGTCTGCGGCCGCCGGCTTTGGCTGCCGGAGATCAAGTCGAGCAATGTCGGCCGCCGCCAGGGAGCGGAGCGCGCCGCCATCAACGCGCCCATGCAGGGCACCGCGGCCGATCTCATCAAGCTCGCCATGCTGGCCGTGCAGCGCTGGCTGGACTGCGAGAGCTTATCCAGCAAACTGATCCTGCAGGTCCATGACGAACTGGTTCTGGAAGTCGCAGACGAGGAACTCGTCACAGTGCGCGAACATCTGCCGCGCCTGATGTGCGATGTGGCCGAACTGAAGGTGCCACTGCTGGTCGAGGTTGGGGTCGGCCCGAACTGGGAGGCGGCTCACTGAGGGATTTCGATTTCTCTAAGACTAGGAACTGCTGCGGACTTGAATAGTTGTACAGATGTGCATATTATACAAAACATGAAGATCGAGTTCGATCTTGAAAAAGCGCAAGCCAATCTGCGCAAGCATGGCGTTTCCTTCGAGGAGGCGAAGACTTGCTTATTGGACTCATTCGCGCTCGTGAGGGAAGACCCTGATGGAAGAAGCGAGGTGCGTTACGTGCTTGTCGGGATGAGCGATAAGTTGCACTTGCTAACGGTGGTGTATGCGCTGCGTGGTGAAGAAACGGTGCGCTTGATTTCTGCGCGAAAAGCGACAAGGAAAGAGGAGAAGGCTTATGCGTAAAGAGTACGATTTCAGCAACGCAAAGCGCGCCAGCGAAGTCCCGCATCTGGTGAAACTCCAGGCCGAGTCTGCCGCAAAGACGCGTATTACGATGCGGGTGGATAATGCGGTTCTGCTGGCGTTCAAGGCCCGCGCAGAGGCAACCGGCGGCAGCTACCAGACGTTGATGAACGAGGCGCTCAAACAATTCGTACTGGGTAAAACACTGGTCGATGCAGTGCGCGAGACCATTCGTGAAGAACTGCATCAAGCGTAAGAAGCGCAGTAGATAAAACCTTTTTTCAGGTCTAATGTTCAATCTGAAGTTGCGCTCTTGCCCAGGAGACGACAGGTTTCAAACGTTCCACGAAGGCGTTGAAACTGAAGCGTTCGAGATGGGCGGTTGCCTGCTGCGGTTCTAACGGCTCCTTCATCGCGAGCAAGCGCTCGATGAGCGCCTCGAAGTCTGCGCCTTCGTCCTCACGCGGATCGCGGTAGAAGAATCCTGTTTCCCCCTCGACCACGGTCTCCGTGAAGGGCGGCGCCTTGACCGCCAGGACCGGCGTGCCGGCGGCCTCGGCCTCGATGACGTTGAGACCGAGAGCCTCCTTCTCGGGCAAGCCTGTCATCAGATAATCGATCTGACTATAGACTGCGGCGACATCCTGCTGGTGGCCCCAGAAGCGAACGCGATCCCTGATCGGCGCCAGGGACCGAGAGAGGTCGCGCACCGAGGCATAACCGCCGGCGCCGAAGATTTCAACATTCACTCGGGGATGGCGAGCCAGGGCGGGTGCGAGCCTGGAAAACAGCAAGGGAAACTGCTTGATCGGCGTCAGTCGCGAAACGATGGCCAGGGTCAGCCCGGGCCGACGTGAGTAGGGAGGGCGAATACGCAGCGGCTCGAACCAGGGCTCCAGCCATCCCAGCAGGCGGTCGCGTATCTTGCGTTTGTCCCACTCGTGACAACTCGTTTGGCACAATTTTCCGGCGGACGACTGGCCGTCGCGGCCCGCAAGATCGGCGACACCGTAGAGCGGCAGAGGCCAGGTATTGATGCCGTGTTTATTGAGGCCTTCCAGGACATAGCGCGAGACGGCGAAGACTTTGTGGCAGGCGAGGAATGGCATCGGGTCGCGCTCGTTGATCGGCATGTGGGCGATCGCAGTGAGCAGATGCGACTCATTCAGCTTCAGGCGCGCGGGGGCGGCGCCGTGGCTGACGATCCATTGGCGCCCGGCGGGAAGCGCGGCCTCCAGACTCTCCCAGCCCGCGACAGGATGGATCTCGGTATCTTGAGGCAATTGCAGATCGCGCCAGAAGTGGGCATCGCGGTGGCAGATGAGCCGCGTCTGCACGCCCAGGAGCGACAGCGCACGGCATAAAACCGCCGTATAGACTTCGCCGCCGCCGAAATGCGGCTGCATGTTGATCTGTACGACACGCATCATGCTGTGAACAAGTTTTTGAGAAAATGCCGCAGGACGCGGCGACGCTGCGAGAAGAGAACGGCCTTTTCCCAGAGCAGGCGGAAGTAGCTGCGTTCTCGCAAGTATGAGAATTGCCTGCGCCGCTCGCCAGCATCGGGGATTTTTTCCAGCTTGTGGAAAACCGACAGCCCGCCGTCCACCAGTTGCCAGCGCAGGAGCCGCATCATCTCGGGGTCTTCGCTCTCGGCCGCTGCCATCAATGCCAGGGCCTCGGCGTTTCTCACGCTACTCTTTATGATGGCGGAAAGCCTGCGCGTATTCTGTTCAGGTGTGAAATGGCGTTCGCGGATGCGGTAGCGATAGAAAGGCTCCGGATCGTAGCGCACCCGGCCGGCCTGGAGCAGAGCTCTGGTGGTCCAGATGACGTCCTCATGGACCAGGCCTTGCTCGAAGGAGAAGCCGTTGTCGGTCAGAAATCCGCGCCGGTAGAGATGCAGCCAGACCATGTGCAGCAGCTTCTGTTGTCTCAGCATTGCGCGCAGCCATTCGCGCCCCGAGGTGATTTCCTGCGGCGGCCCGTCGCGGTAAATCGGGGTGTCCGGCTTCTTCCCGGCAAAATGGAAGTAACCGTTGGCCAGGGCGATGTCGAGATCATCCCGCTCCGCCATCTCCAGCAGGCGGGCGTACATGCCCTCCTCGACGAAGTCGTCGGAATCGACGAAGGCCAGGTATCTGCCCTGTGCGGCGGCCATGCCGGTATTGCGCGCGGCGGACAGTCCGGCGTTTTCCTGGCGGATGATTCTGATGCGGGCATCGCGTTGGGCATAGCGCTGCAATATTTGCGGACACTCGTCCGTCGAGCCGTCGTCGACGGCGATGATCTCGTCTGCCGGTTCTTTGATCAGGCTATCCAGGCACTGGGCGAGAAAGGGCGCGACGTTGTAGACCGGCAGGATGATGCTGAGCTTAGGGTTCATCGCGTCAGTCATTTCTGGCGACGATGGCGAACTGCAGGTAGCGCATGTCCTCGAAACCGCCTCGCGTGATCCAGTTTGCGAGTCTTAGCCAGACAGGGAAACTGCTTCTATTGATTCCCTCGACGCGTTCTATGCGGAAGCCTGCGGATTCCACCATTTCGCAGGCCGTCTTGCGGGTGAAAAAACGCAAATGAGTGCGGTCCAGCACGCCGCTTTTTTCGTAGCGCCATTCGCCCGGCCAAACCAGATGCCGCACGACCTTATGGTGGCGCACATTGGGAATGGAGACCACCAGAGTGCCATTTTCCTGGACGTATGAGCGGAGATTGCGCAGAACCGTCCAGGGGTCGACCAGATGTTCCAGAACGTCGTTGCAGACAAGGCAGTCGAAATGACCAGGGGGAAGGTCGAGAGCATCCCTTTCCACGTCGGCGACGATGACCCTGTCCAGGCGCGTTCTGGCTGTTTCTGCCGCCTCGGGAAAGAGTTCCACGCCGGTCACCTCTGCGCCGAACTCCTGCTTGAGCGCCGCCCCGAATTCTCCTGAGCCGCAGCCGATCTCGAGCACCCGCTTGGCCTGTGCCGGGACGAAGGCCAACATTTCAGGCCGGATGCCGGCGAAATAGGGGGCGGTCTTGCTGGAGTAGCTCTGCGTGGTCATCGCAGCATGTGGTCAAGAGTCAGCGTCATGAGAAGGACTCGAGAACCGTGAAGGCTTCTTGTTTCTTGAGGAAGTTTCTCTTTTCAAGGTAAGCCTGCATGGCCAGGCCGGCCTCGCTGCCGCTATAGGCCGCAGCCTGATCGCGCAGGCTGTGATCCACGGGAGCGGCGTCAATGATGCCGATGCGCAAGCCCTGGGTCTCGGCAATGAGCGGCCAGACATAATCATAGCCCCAGCCCATCGGGCTCTTCTCGTCGAAGGGCATGATGGAGGGGGCGAAGTCCTGTCGCACGCTGAACAAGGGGCCGATTTCGACGAAACGGGTCTGGCGACCGCGCATACCTTTTCTTTGCAGGACGAATTTATGATCGGCATGACTGTTGCGCGTTCTCGCCGGTTGCGCCAGCGCCAGGTCGAACTCGATCTGCAGGCTGATATAGGCGTCCATGAAACCCCTGGGCAGGACGATGTCGTCGTCGCAGAAGACGATGAAATCGTAGTCTTCGCTGTCCTTGAGCAGGCGGTTCATGAGGATGAACTTGGGCACAAATCCTGTCAGTCGGCCCACCGTGACGGCTGCGACTTCAGGATTTGGCGGCTCGCCCTTGATCGCCAGCCAGCGCTGGCTGACGCGACAATGAATGCTTTTCGCCAGGGCGGGTACGAGGTGGGCGACGCTGTTCGGCCTGTCGGCGAGATAGACTCCGAGGACCAGAACCCGCGGCCGCTTCTGCATGAGCTCTGCGATCCTGGACGGGAATGGCAGCTGCTTGCGGCTGAAGAAGTGCCGGCGCAGGGCATTCAGCATGGCGAAAATATTCAACCGCGGTTCTTGATCATCCGCGCCGGCACGCCGGCGACCATCGTATAGGGAGCGACGTCGCTGCGCACCACGGCGCCTGCAGCGATTACGGCGCCGTCGCCTATGGTGACGCCGCCGAGAATCACCGCGTTGGCGCAGACCCAGACGTCGTGGCCGATCTTGATCGGCATTGCGACGATGGATTGGGAGCGGATGCTGGAACCCAACTCGGTGCCGTGCTGGTAGGAGATGATGCGTACGCCCGGCCCGAGCAGGGAGTCGTCGCCTATGGTGACGCCGCCCGTGCCGTCAACGAGCGAGAAGTTGTTGATCTCCACCCTGTTGCCCAGCACCACGCCGCCATCTCCCCCCTGAACGTAGGCGTAGCGGTTTAGCGTCACCGCGTCGCCCATGACCACGCCTTTGCCATGGACGGCATCGACCGAGGCGGCGTCATGAATTTTGCACTTCCTGCCCATGCGGATGTTGGCATGGCCCTTGATGTAGCTGCCGAATGAGATGCGGCTGCCGTTGGTGATGCGATGGCGCAGGGAGAAGAGGATGTGGTCGAGGAGGCGCATGGGCTCAGGTCGTGATTTGATGCCGCTCCAGCCAGATCAGCAGCACCGCGAAAGTATAGGCCAGGCGCAGCGAGCCGCGACCGGCTTGTGTATTCTGCCACAAGGCGGCGACGGCGCGGCTGTCCAGAAAAGGCGCGATGGTCCCGGCGCGGGAGAAAAAGTCTTCGCAGATGCCTCGCCAGGGCCCCTGCAGATAGCTTTCCAGCGGCACGGAGAAGCCGTGCTTGGGACGATTCCAGGTTTCCTCGGGCAGGTATTTTTTGGCCAGAGCGCGCAGCACCGCCTTGCCGGTGGGATCGAAATGCGTTGCCGAGGGCAAGGTCAGAACGGCGTCCAGCACCGGGTTGCCGAGCATGGGCACGCGCACCTCCAGCCCGTGCGCCATGCTGGCGCGGTCTGTCTTGACCAGGCAGTTTTCGCTAAGATAGGTCCATAAGTCGGCGCGCATCAGGCCGGCGCTATTCATGCCGCCGCAAGCTTGCGCGAGATCGGTCCAAAGCTGCAGGGTCTGCTCGGGACGGCAGCTTTGCCATGCCTCATCATTCAGATAGCGATGCAAATCCTTGCGCGTGCCGGGGTAGGGGCCGACTTCGACGTGACGGTAGCGCAAGAGATCGGCGCCAAAGAGGCTTCTGCGCAGCAGTGCCGAGGGCGCGAGACCCCTTGCCAACAGAGCGCGCAACAGGCGGCGGGAGAGACTGTCCGGATGATGCTCCGCTTCGTCGCGAAAGCGCGGATAGCCGCCGAAGAGTTCGTCGCCGCCGTCGCCGCTGACGGCTACGGTGACATGCTGTCGCGTCAGGCGCGAGAGCTGGTAAGTGGGAATATAGGCCGGATCGGCGAGCGGCTGGTCGAGGGCATGGATCGCCGCCATGAATAGGTCTGCATCCATTTTCGGGGCATCGATGACGTGATGCGTTGCGCCGAAATGCCGGGCGAGCGCTCGCGCGTGCGGCGTCTCGTCGAAGCCGGCCTCGGCAAAGCGCACCGTGAAGGTCTCGAGCGGCTTCGTCCCCGCCTGCGTCATGTAATGCACCATCAAGCCGCTGTCTATGCCGCCGGAGAGGAAGGCGCCGACCGGCACATCGGCAACCAGCTGGCGGCGTACGCTCTCGGCCAGCGCGCGGTCTGCGCGTTCCATCACCTCGGTGGGGTCAGGAGCGAGTTCGCCGGGCAGAGGAATCTGCCAGTAGCGGCCGGTTGAGAGGCGCTTGGTCACGGCCTCGTAGAGCAGCCAGGAGGCGGGCGGCAGCTGGCGCACGTCGCGCAGCATGGTTTGCGGCGGCAGAACTGTCTGGAAGGCCAGATAGTCGCGCAGCGCCTCGGTGTCCAGGCGGCGCGGAAAATCGGGGAGCTTGAAGAAGGGTTCCAGGGTCGAGGCGAAGGTCAGACCTTGTTCGGTCGAATAGAAAAAAGGCTTGATGCCCATGCGATCTCGCGCGGCGAACAAGCTGCGCTTTGCCGCATCCCAGATGGCGAAGGCGAACATGCCGTCCAGCCGTCCGAGCAGGGACTCTCCCCACTGTTCATAACCGCGAAGCAGCACCTCGGTATCCGACTGGGTCATGAAGACGCAGCCTTTCGCCATCAGCTCCTGACGCAGTTCGCGGAAATTGTAGATCTCGCCGTTAAAGACGATGGCGTAACGGCCATCAGTCGTCTGCATCGGCTGGTCGCCCGTGGCAAGATCGATGACGGCCAGGCGGGTATGGCCGAGTACCGCTTCGCCCAGATCGAGCACCTGGCGGGCGTCCGGTCCCCGGCTCTCCAGGGAAGACAAGGCTGATTTGCAGGACGACTGCCAGGAGCTTGCGATCAGGCCGAGGATGCCGCACATGATTATTCACTCCACCCGTCATGAGCCAGCGCCTCGTAGCCGGCCATGACGGCGTCGGCGGAGAGGCGGGACAGGTCGACATCATCGATGCGCAAGGGTTTGGCCAGCACGGTCTTGATGGTTGTTGCCAGGGCTTGTGGATCGTTCACCGGCACCAGGAAACGGCGAAGGTCGCCGGTCAGTACCTCGCGCGGACCCGAGGGGCAGTCGCTGCTGATGACCGGCGTGCCGCAGACCAGAGCTTCGACCAGGACGTTGGGCATGCCTTCGTGGTCCGAGCAGAGCACCAGCAGGTCGGCGTGCTTGATCCAGGGATAGGGATTGTTGCGAAAGCCGGCGACGATGACATGTTTCTCCAGCCCGTATTGGGCGATCAATGCATTGAGTGCTTCATCGGCAGGGGTCAGGAGCACCAGCTTGTGCGAAGATTTGGTCAGCTTCCAGGCCGCGAACAAGAGGTCGTGGCGCTTTGCGCGACTGAAACGGCCGACATGGATGACGTAAGGGACCGTCGGCAGGTCTGCTTCGTATGCCGTGGCGAGCCGGCGGATTGTGCCGAAATCGAATGGATTGTAGAGGGTGACTATGTCGGACAGAGTCAGCTCCAGGTTTTCCCGCAAGTCGGCGGCGACTCCCCTGGATACCGCGATCAACTGCCTGCCCCGGTAGAGCCTGCGATAGCGCGCCAGGCGGCGAACCGCCTTGGCCCGGGGCAGCGCCTGCAGTTCGGACGAGAGGGTATTGGCGATGCGGAACCAGACGTTGTAATGGCTGGGCAGGCGCGCCAGCGTCACCACCTCGTCGGCGTAAGGCAGGGTGGAGATGATGAGGTCGAAGTCGTCCTCGTTTGCAATCAGGCGAGAGAGCTTCCACGCGGTCAGCCGCTTGCCGAAGAATCCTTTCGCGGCGCGAACCCCCGGCTCGCTCAGGGCGTGGATTTTCAGGTTTCCTGGCGGTTGGTGGGAGACGACATCTTCCAGCAGTATCAGCACGGGTTCATGTCCGCGCTGCGAGAACAGACCGGCCAGGTTCAGCAGTGCCTTTTCCGCGCCGCCGCCAGCGAGGTTGGTGGTGATGAGCGCTATCCTCATACGGGGAACCCCTGCTTTGCCAGCGGACTTGCCAGCGCGGTAGCGACTTTGTCCCACACGGCAGCGACGGAAATTTCCGCCATAGGGGTTTCCGGGCTTGCACCCTGATCGGCGCGCGGATGGTCGACGGGGTAGGTGCAGGGGTGGTCCAGAGGCGCCAGAACCCGGCTTGGCGAATAGGCATGGTAGAGGGCCACCATGGGACGGTGCAGCGCCCCCATCAGATGGGTCGGCCCGGTATCCACGCCAACATAGAGATCCAGCCTGTTCATCAGGGCCGCCGTCTGGCGCAGGCTGAGACGGCCGGCGTAGAGGCTGGCGCGAGTTCCGAGATGGGTTTTCAGGCCCTCGGTGCGGGTCTGCTCCTCCTTGCCGCCGAAGATCAGGAAATGGGCTGCGGGATAGGCGATCAGAATCCTGTCGCACAGAGCCATGAAGTATTCGATAGGCCAGTCGCGGTAGGCCTTGGTGGGAAAGCTGGCGACCTGAAGGCCGATCAGCGGCCCTGCGCCGGCAGGCAGAGTCTTGCCCGACTCGGCCGCAGCCCAGGCGCTTTCCTCGTCGGTCACGCGGTAGGCCAAAGCCAGTCCGGTGGGCTTGACGCCTAGCGCAGCAGGCAGCAGCAACTGGATGTTCACCGCATGGGTGGTCTGGAAAGCCGGATGGTCGACGGCGCGATACAGCCGACTGTTGATCGCTTCATCCTCCTGACGAAATGCCACCACTCGCTTGGCCACGCGCAATGCGAACTCGAGCAGCGGTTTGTCGTGACCATAGACGAAGGCGAGATCATAGCGGTTGCCGAAGAGAGCCGAGAGGCGGCCGAGCCAGGGCGCACGCTGCTTGCTGATGGCGCCGACGCGGGTGAGAAAAGGCAGGTGACGGATGACCTCGACGCGCTTGGGGTGACCGAAAAAAGTGATCTTGCACGCCGGCCAGGCGCTAGCAATGGCGCGCAATGCCGGGGTGCATAACAGCGTGTCGCCGATGCGGGAGACATTGATCACCAGCACCTTTGCAGGGTCGCTATCCCGAGGCTGCATCGGCGGCGGTAAACTCGTAGAGATAATCCGGAAAAGAATACTCCACCGGTTCCAGTTTCCAGGTCAGCCGCTTGAGCCAGCGCGCCGATCGCGACAGGCGTTTCACCAGATGATAGGCGGCAAGACGGATGCCGGCCCGGCGCGCCAGTTCCATGGCCATGGTCGGCGTGATCCAGGAAAGATGATCGAGGTTGACCACCATCACGCCGTCGCGGCGGAACTGGCGGAAAAACTTGCGGCTGAAAGGATTCGGCGTCGATGCATAAATCTTTCCGCCGGGAGCCAGATGGCGGGCCGCGAAGCGCAGCAACGCGACGGCATTGTCGACGTGCTCGATGACATCGCCGATGAAGACGACGTCGTAGCGTTCGCCAAGGTCTGTGTCGGATGTCGCGTCAGCCCAGCGGACGTTGAAACCGCGCGTTTTCAGGTCCTGCAGCAGTGGCTCGATGATGTCTATGCCCAGGCAGGATGCGGCCGCCGCCGCGATGCGCCCATGCCGCCAGTCGGGCCGGTCGAAATAGCTGGCGCTGTGCGAGACGATGCCGATGTCGAGGACGCGCTTGCCGTGCACCCGCTTTTCTATGAAGCTGAGCAGGTCGCTGTCGGTGTGCACCTGGCGCAGTTCGACCAGCCGGCGCCTCGCGTAGCTCTTGGCCGCGGGATGATTCGGGTCGTCGGAGACGACCGTCCAGTCCCATGCGTCCCTCATTCTCCTGTCCCCTGACCGACCATCCGGAAAATCTTCTCCATGCTGTCCAACATCGCAGACTCTGCGAAGCGGGCGACTGCCGCATGCTTCGCAGCCTGCCCCAGCGCCTGTCCCTGCACGGGGTTGTCGATGAGGTTGATGAGTGCAGCCCGCAATGCCTCCGCGTCCTGCGGCGGTACGAGCACGCCGCTGACGCCCTCCTCGACCGCCTCGGTAATGCTGCCGACCGGCGTCGTGATGACAGGCAGTGCGGTCATCATGGCCTGGATCACCGCCTGCGGCACACCCTCGTTGGCGTAGGAAGGCAGGCAGAAAATGTCCAGCGCGCGCAGCCAGCGTTCCGGTTCATCCTGCTGGCCGGCAAGGATGACACTTTTCCCAAGCCCGAGTTCGGCGATCTTCGGTTCGATGACATCGCGCATCGGTCCGTCGCCGACGATCAGGAGTTGCCAGCCCTCGCGCTCTATCCCGGCAAAGGCCTCGAGCAGATAGAGATGACCTTTCCAACTGCGCAGGGTGGCGACGATGCCGATATAGTGCAGGCTCTCGTCAAGGCCCAGCAGGCGGCGGGCGTCACGCTTGTCGCCGGGAAAGAAGCTTGTGGCGGCGATGCCCGTGGGGACGGAGGTGATGTTCCCGGGTGGGTAGCCGTTGTGCTCTATGAGAGTCTGCCGCAGTTTTTCGCCGGCGGTGACGATATGGCGGGTCGCCCTGGTGTATAGCCAGCGCGTGGAAAAGTTTTTCGGCACCGCTGCCGAGATGTGGCGGGTGCGCACGATGGGCGGCGGGTTTGTCAGCGTGGCGCAGGCTAGCGCTGCGAGCCAGGAATCGCTGGAACTGTGGGTATTGATGACATCGATGGCCGGCATCTCCGACAGCCATTTTCTCAGTGCCAGCATGCCCTTGAGATTCTTCCGGCCTATGGGCAGCGCCGTCGCCGGCACGCCTCGGCGTGCCGCCTCGGCGAAGATGCGCGCTTCTGGCGGACAGAGCAGCCTCACTTGATGGCCGCGACTGATCAGGCCGGCGGCTTCGGAGAGTATGCGCATCTCCTGTCCGCCCCAGCCGCAGGATGCCTCGGTATGGACGATGTTCATGCGTTTACTCTTTTCAAATGCGCCGCCTGACCGAGGAATATTCCGATGAGTGCCCAGTAGAGCAGGGCCATGTCGCGAATGAAAAGGTCGTTGAACTGATTGCGGATGACGACGCCGACGATGAGGGCTACGCCGCACACGCCATAGATCGCCAGGCCTTCTTCCGCGCGTTGCCTCCAGAAGATTCGTGCAAGGCAGAAAAACAGGACGGCCAGTGCCAGAATCCCTGGAATTCCCATGGCGATGCCGTAGTTGAGGAAGACATTGTGGGGATGGGAAATCATTTTGTTTTCCGGTATCAGTTCGGGATAAACCCGCCCCATGGTGCCGCGTCCGAAGCCGGCACCGGCCCAGGGATGCTCGGCGATCTTCGCGACGATACCGCGCCATGCGGCCAGTCGGGTGTCACCCGCCAGGCTCGCCTCGACGCTTTCCTCCATCCCTGACAGGGTTTCGCTGCGCAATGAACTTGTGGCATAGAAGGATGAGGCGATGACGATCACGGCGATGGCCGTCATGACCAGGCCGCTTCGCATCCCCTTGCGGTAGCGCCAGAAGCCTATCACCGCGACTTCGGCGAGGAGGGCCGGCCACACCGCGCGCTGCAGAGTCATCAGTGCCAGCAGGAAGGCCAGACCCAAGAGCAGCCACGCGGCGCGGCGCAGCCACGGACGACTGCCGGCACAGGCAAGACAAAACAGGGCGGGTACGACCGTGACGATATAGGTGGAAAATACCGCGATGCCGCCGTAACGGCCGCTCTGGTCCCAGATGAAGCCGTTTGCCGCCCAGGCGCAGGCGGCCCAGACGCCGATGAGGGTGAAGCCTGCCGCCAGAGCCACGAGCAGGTGCTGGACAGTCTCGCGCTTGTTGGCGATGACCAGGAAGGAAATAAAGGCGAGCATGGTGTAACCGATCTCGTTCTTGAATTCGCCCAGAGAATAGCCGGGGATGGCGCTATAGGCGACCGATAACGCGGCCAGGAAAATCCACAGGGCCAGCGCAGGCTTGCAGGGAATCACCGGCCTGTTCGCTGCCTTGCGCCATGAGAAGAAAGCAAGGGCGGCGGCTGCGACCAGGCAGATCAGGCGCAAGGCCACTGTCCCGGGAAACGGCAGGATGGCGAGAAGCAGCGCGAAGGGCAGAAGCGGCAGCATCAATTGATCGTTGCCCGGGAGGACTCCCAGCGCCAGGCGTGGGTGATGATGTCCTCCAGTGCCGGATACTCCGGCATCCAGCCCAGGAGTTTTCCAGCCAGGCTGGCATCGGCCACCAGAACCGGCGGATCGCCCGGCCGGCGAGGGCATTCGGCCACGGGGATTTCCCGGCCGGTGACGCGCCGCGCGACATCGATTACCTGGCGGACAGAGAAGCCGTCGCCATTGCCGAGATTCAGCGTCAGGCATTCGCCGTGCGAAAACAGACGCTCCACGGCGAGGAGATGGGCGCGCGCCAGATCCCAGACGTGGATGTAGTCGCGCAGGCAGGTGCCGTCGGGCGTCGGGTAATCCGTGCCCAGGATCGAGATGTTCGTTCGCCTGCCCAACGCCGCGGCGAGCACCAAGGGAATCAGATGGGTTTCCGGTTCGTGGCGCTCGCCCAGTTCGCCCTCGGGGTCGGCGCCGGCGGCGTTGAAATAGCGCAGGGCGGCATAGCGCAGGCCGTAGGCGGCGGCAAAGTCGCTCATCATTTGCTCTGCCATCCACTTTGTCCGGCCATAGGAATTGATCGGCGAGGGCGGCTGGTCTTCGGAGACCGCGGCGGTCGGCGGCTTGCCATAGACTGCCGCGGAAGAGGAAAAGACCAGATTGTCGCAGCCGGCGTTTCGCATCGCTTCGAGCAGAGTGAGCGTTGCTGCGAGATTGTTGGCGTAATAGCGTGCCGGCTCGCGCATGGATTCACCGACCTCTATCAGCGAGGCGAAATGCATCACCGCATCGAAACGGCGGCTCGCAAAGACTTCGTCCAGATGACTCCGGTCATTGAGTTCGCCCTCGATCAGCGTGCCATGCAGCACGGCATCGGCATGGCCGTTCGAGAGATTGTCATAAGTCACGGTGTCATGCCCGGCGCGATGCAGGAACTTCACCATGTGCGAGCCGATATAGCCGGCACCGCCGATTACCAGGATGTTCATGTCACCCCCTCACTTGGAGAGGGGGCTGGGAGGAGAGTCGTCATGTCGTCGCGTACTGGATGCGGTAAAGCCGCGCATAAATGCCGTCCCTGGCGAGCAAGTCGGCGTGGCTGCCGACCTCGGCTACGCGGCCGCGATCGAGCACGACGATGCGGTCGGCGTGTTCTATGGTGGACAGGCGATGGGCGATGACTATGGTGGTTCGGCCCTGCATAAGCCGCTCCAGCGCCGCCTGCACCTGCCGCTCGGATTCCGAGTCGAGCGCAGAGGTGGCCTCGTCGAGAATCAGCAGTGGTGCGTCCTTCAATAGCGCGCGGGCGATGGCCAGGCGCTGGCGCTGGCCGCCGGACAGGCGCACGGCATTCTCGCCGACCAAAGTATCGTATCCCTTTGGCATCGCCATGATGAAGTCGTGGGCGTGCGCATCCTTGGCGGCGGACTCGATCTCGGCGCGGCTGACGCTGTGCAGGCTGCCGTAGGCGATGTTGGCGGCGACCGTGTCGTCGAACAGCACCACATCCTGGCTCACCAGCGCGATGTTGGCACGCAGGCTGGAAAGGCTCAGGGTTTCCAGGTCATGGCCATCGAGCAGGATGCGCCCAGCCGCCGGACGATAGAAACGCGGCATGAGATTGGCGAGCGTGGTCTTGCCCCCGCCCGACTGGCCGACCAGCGCCACCGTCTGACCAGGCTCTATGGTGAATGAAACGTCAGAGAGGGCATCGCGTTCCTCGCCTGGATAGCGGAAGCCCACACCCTCGAGTTCGACGCGGCCTCCGGCGCGTTCCAGGAGGATCGTGCCACTGTCTTCCTCGGGCATCTCGTCGAGCAGGGCGAACACGCTTTCTGCGGCGGCCAGTCCGCGCTGTATGGGCGCATTGAGATCCGAGAGGTGCTTCATGGGGGAGAGCAGCATGAGCATCGCGGTGATAAAGGAAACGAAGCCGCCCACCGTCGTCTCGTTATTGTTCGATTGCAAGAGGGCAATGGTGATCACCACCGACAGGGCGATGGCCGCGAAGAGTTGCACCAGGGGCACAGTCGCGGCGGCAGCGATGGTCTGGCGCATGGCATAGCGGCGCAGATCGTCATTCACCCTTGAGAAGCGCGCCATTTCCTGCGCCTCGCCGCCATAGACTTTCACCACCTTGTGACCGTCGATGCTCTCCTGCAGCACCTGGGTCATGGCCGCCGTGCCCTGCTGTGCGGCGCGGCTCATGCTGCGCAGGCGCGCACTGAAGGCGCGCACCACCAAGGACATCAGCGGCACGGCGACCACCATCACCATGGTCAGCTTCCAGTTGAGGTAGAGCAGCCACCCGAGAAGTCCTATCGTGGCCATGGAGTCCCTGAGCAGGCTGGTGATGACCGTGGTGGTGGCGGAGGCGATGCCGGAGACATCATAGGAGACGCGGGTCATCAGGCGGCTCGAAGGATGGTTATCGATGTAGCGGGTGGGCAGTTGCAGGATGCGGGCGAACATGGCGTTGCGCAGGTCGCAGATGACGCGGTTCGATACCCAGGACATGGCGTAGGAGGAGACATAGCCGAAGATGCCGCGCACCAGGAATATCGCGATGATGGCCACAGGCACCATCCACAGGTCTGCGTGCGGCTTGCCGGTGAAACCCTTGTCGAGCAGCGGCTTCAACAGGGCCGGAAACAGCGGCTCTGTCGCCGCGGTCAGCGCCAGGGCCGCGATGGCGACGAGAAACTGCTTCCAGTAGGGTTTGACATAGCCGAGCAGGCGTTTGTAGATCTCACGGCTGGTGGCTTGGGGAAGGCTCATCGACTGCAGCAGGCGCGCGGCCCCTTGGGCAAAGCGCGATTATAGCTGAGCCGGGCCTTTGGCCAGAAGCTCGGCATAGAGAGCGGTGAGCCGGCCCACCATGTCTGGCAGCGCACAGGATTGTGCAGTTGCTCGCGCCGCCTCGCGCATGACTGATGCGCCCTCTGCCAGTGCGTCAAGATGCATGGCAAGCGTCGCAGTGTCAGTCGCAGTGCAGACATAGCCGTTGCTGCCGGACTCTATCAGCTCGGCCGCGCCGCAACTCGTGCTGGTGAGGACGGGCAGACCGCAGGCCAGCGCTTCCAGGGCCGCGTTGGGGAATGGATCGTAGAGGGTCGGCAGGGCGAAGGCGTCGGCCGCCCCATAGAAAGGCCGGACATCCTGCTGGCCGCCTTTGAAATGCACACGAGCGGAAATGCCGAATATTTCAGCCAGATTTCTCATCGCGCGCTCGCGCTTGTCACTGCCCACGACGACGAGATGGGCATCTGTCCGCCGCATGTTGTGAAACGCCGAGAGCAACTGCGGCAGCCCCTTGCGCTCGAAGCCCGAGCCGACAAACAGGAAAAGCGGCGTGTCCTCTGCGATGCCCAACTCGTTGCGAATGCGGCTGCGATGTAATTCTCTCAGGCCAGGATGGAAATGTTCGAGGTCGACGCCGTTGTGTATCACGTGCAGCTTGTCGGTGGAGAAACCGAAGCGGCGATGAATGTCTTCCTTCACCATGGCTGAATTGCAGATCACCGCGCGCAGTGAAGGATGGCTGAACATCTGCGCCTCCATCCTCAAAGTGAACCGATGCCAGGGATGGATGCTTGTCGCCAGCCTTGCCAGCTTTCCCTGAACCAGGGCGCGGCTCTCGAGCCAGGTGGCATGGACGCCGTCACCGGCGCGATAGAGGGCGCAGCCGGGAATGCGCTCATGGCTTTGCACCAGGTCGAATTCGCCGCTCTTTACGATGCGCTGCACGCAACGGGAAAACCCCCAGTCGCGCCAGAGGCGGCCCAGGTAGAAAGGGTTGCACAGGCGAACTTCCAGGTCGTCCTTTGCCGCCGGCCACACCCGGGTGATCAGGGTGAGATTCAGACCGTTCCCGCTGAGCGCGCCCAAGGCCCGCTCGACGAAGCGCTCTGCACCGCCATAGGGGTTATATCTTTGCCTGACGATGGCGAGCTTCAAGATGCAGCAGTAGATAACAATTCTTTGCAGGCTGAGAGGACGCGCGCCACAGCCAGGGTCGTCAGGCAGTCGGCTACCTTGCCGCCGCCGCAGCCGTCCAGCCCACAGGGCCGGCAGGGGTGGGCTTCGCTCGCAAGGATGCGCTGGGCAACCTGCCAGGGGCCCCATTCCAGTTCGCCCGAGGGTCCGAACAGCGCCACCGTCGGCGTGCCCATGGCCGCGGCGATATGCATGGGCGCAGAATCCACGCCTACGAAGAGCCGCGCCTTGACGGTGAGCGCCGCCAGTTCCTTGAGCGAGAGCTGGCCTGCGAGATCCACAACAGGCGCCGCAGTCTTGTCGCGGATCGCGGCAATCAGCGAGCGCTCCTTGTCGTCCGCCGCCGCCGTCAGGGCTATGGTCTGGCCTTCCTGATGGAGAGCCGTGATCAATGCCGCGGTTTTTTCCGCCGGCCAGCACTTGAACTGCCAGCGCGAGGCCGGATGCAGATGGATGAAACCCTGCTCGCGCAAACCGTGATTCGCCATGAGAACGGCGACGCGATTCTCGGCATCGCTGCCGGGCACCAGCGTCAATGGTTTTTCGCCAGCCTCGGGATGAATGCCGATGCGGCGCAGCGCGTCGAGATTGCGCTCCACCATATGGCGCCGGGCGTGACCCGGCTGGGAGTAAAGATGGCTGAAGCTGCCGCGCCAGAACTTGCCGGAAAGCTTGGCCGCAACCGCCCAGCGCGGCCGCAGCAGGCGGGTCAGCCAGGCGCCGCGGCCATGTTCGCTGAGATGGATGACGAGGTCGTAGTTTCTCGCTCGCAGTTGCGACAAAAGCCGCCACTCGGCGGTTGCCTGTTCAAGCGGCCCAAGCCTCTTCCAGTTGCGGTCAACGCCATGCACCTTGCTGATCGCAGGATGCAGGGTCAGCATGGCCGACGTATCCGAATAGACCAGGGCATCGATCTCGCATTGCGGCACGCGCGCCTTGAGCGTCGAGAATACCGGCGTCGTCAGCAGCACATCGCCGTGGTGGCGCAGCTTGATGACCAGGATGCGGCGGACTTCGGAGAGGGGAACAGGATCTTCAACCATCCCGCCCATTGTATCCAAGAATGGCGGATTGCCCGGGGTGGAGGAAAAGTCTAAACTTTCATGGGGCAAAGACAATGTCATATCCCCACTTTTCGTTTGTTAAGCTGGAGTCCGCCATGCCGCAAATCTTCGAATTCGATGCATACTCTCCCAAGGAAATCTCCGCGCGCGTCGAGACCTTAGGCGTGGCCAAGGCGCGGCTGCCGCTGCTGCCCATGCTGATGCTGAGCATCTTGGCGGGAGCCTATATCGGCCTGGGTGCGCTCTACTTCGTGCTTGTCAGGTCAGACCCTTCTCTGGGCTTTGCCGCCAGGCAGGTGCTGGGCGGCGTGGTCTTTTCCCTGGGGCTGATCACCGTGGTCGTCGCCGGCGCTGAGCTATTCACCGGGAATAATCTTTTGGCGATGGCCTGGGCGGACGGGAAGATCTCGACGCAAGAGCTGCTGCGCAACTGGGCGATTGTTTGCTGCGGCAACTTCGTCGGCGCAGCCGGATTGGCGCTACTGGTTTTCCTCTCCCGTCATCCGGAGACAAACGGCATCGCCCAGGAGTACATCAGGATAGCCGCAGCCAAGGTCGCCATGCCATTCTGGACGGCCTTCTTCAAGGGCGTGCTGTGCAACGTCCTGGTCTGCATGGCGGTATGGATGGCGCTGGCCGGAAGAAGCGTGATCGACAAGGCCGTGGTCATCGTCTTCCCCATATCCGCCTTCGTCGCGGCAGGCTTCGAACACAGCGTCGCCAATATGTACTTCATTCCTCTGGCCATGCTGCTGCAGACTTTCGACCACATCGGGACGGCCACCATCACCTGGCTGGGTTTCTTCAGCAACATCGTGCCGGTGATACTGGGCAACATCATAGGCGGCAGCGTACTGGTGGGTCTCGTGTATCACGTCATCTATCGGCGCAAACCAGGAGATTAAGACAGGGCAGGCAGCCACTTCCCCAGTCGCCGCCAGTCGAGATGCTGCTCCAGCATGTCGGCGAGGCGGTCGATGTCTGCTTCGCGCCGCGCCGCCACGTCGAAATACCCGAACGACGTTGCAGCGGCCGGGCTGGCCCAGGCGAGCAGGGACGACAAGGCGGCAGGCTCATCGAACAGGCCATGAACATAGCTCGCGAGTATGCGGCCGTCTTCAGAAACTGCGCCATCTGCCCTGCCATCGAGATGCGCGGAGGGTCTCGCCAGCGCCGGCCCGTGCGATACCCCCATGTGGATCTCGTAACCCCTGAGCTCGGCGCCGCCGGGCAGCGCAAGCCTGCCGCTGACATTTTTCAGTTGCTTTTCTGGGCCAAGCGTCGTCTCAAGATCGAGCAGGCCCAGTCCCTGAGCGCTGCCCGGCGCGCCTTCCAGACCGAGCGGGTCGTGCAGAGCGCGGCCCAGCATCTGCAATCCGCCGCAGATGCCTATCAGCTTGCCGCCGTAGCGCAGGTGGCTTTGGATCGCATGCTCCCAGCCGTTGGCTATGAGCCAGGCGAGGTCGGCCTGCACCGCCTTGCTGCCGGGCAGGATGATCAGGTCGGCCGGAGGAATTGTCTGCCCCGGGCCGATGAAGCGGAAGGCGAGTTCAGGATGCAGGCGTAGCGGATCGCAATCGGTGGCATTGGCTATGCGCGGCAGCGCCGGTGCGATGATGGAGAGCCTGGAATCCGAATCGCCGCTGGCGGATCGAGGCAGGGCGTCCTCGGCATCGAGATGCAGACCCATGAGATAGGGTAATACGCCCAGAACGGGCTTGCCGGTGCGTTCTTCCAGCCAGTCCAGCCCGGATTGCAACAGGCTCATGTCGCCGCGGAAGCGGTTGATGACGAAGCCGACGATGCGCGCTTGCTCGCTCTCCGAGAGCAGCGTCAGCGTGCCGACCAGGTGGGCGAAGACGCCGCCGCGGTCGATGTCGGCGATCAGAATCACCGGGCAGTCCGCCAGTTCGGCGAAGCCCATGTTGGCGATGTCGCGGTCGCGCAGGTTGATCTCGGCCGGGCTGCCCGCACCCTCGACCATCACCGCCTCGTATTGCGCAGTCAGGCGCGCGAAGGATTCCATCACCGCTGCCATCGCGCGTGGTTTGTAGTCGTGATAGGCGCGGGCATCCATGTCCAGGCGCACCTTGCCGTGGATGATGATCTGGGCGCCGGTGTCGGAGGAAGGCTTGAGCAGCACCGGGTTGAAGTCTGTGTGCGGCGGAATGCGCGCGGCCATTGCCTGCAGCGCCTGAGCGCGGCCGATCTCGCCGCCATTGGCCGTCACCGCGCTGTTCAAGGCCATGTTCTGCGGCTTGAAGGGCGCGACACGCACGCCGCGTCGCGCCAGCACGCGGCACAGGCCTGCCACCAGCGTTGTTTTGCCGGCGTCTGAAGTCGTGCCTTGCACCATCAGGGTGTCGTTGCGCATAGTAAAATTCGTGTTTCCATTCAGTCGCAGTTTACGCTGCGCCGCTAACCCATGCCCCATTGTTTCATCTGGCTGATCGCGCTCGTTTCCCTGGCGTCGCACGCTGAGATTGTCGTGGAGGACGATGTCGGCCGGACAGTTCGCCTTGCCGCACCGGCGCGGCGCATCGTCAGCCTGGCGCCCCATATCACCGAGAATCTCTACGCCGCCGGCGCCGGCGGCTTCATCGTCGGCGTCAGCGACTACAGCAATTACCCCGAAGCTGCAAAACAGTTGCCGCGCGTAGGCAGTTCTGCCGGTCTCGACCTGGAGGCCATCGTGGCCTTGAAACCCGATCTGGTGATCGCCTGGGAGAGCGGCAACCCGGCCATGCATCTGGCCAAGCTCAAGGCGATGGGTCTGCAGCTTTTTTTTACCCAGCCGAAGAAGATCGACGATATCGCGGCAGGCATAGAGCGCTTCGGCGAACTGGCCGGCACGGGCGCCGTTGCCAGGGATGCGGCGCGCGCCTTCCGTGCCCGCGAGGCCGGACTCTCCAGCAGATATGCCAAGCGACCCAGGGTGCGCACCTTTTACCAGATCTGGAACAAGCCTCTCTTGACCGTCAATGGCGAGCAGATTATCAGCGACGTGATGCGTTTGTGCGGCGCCGAAAACGTCTTTGCTGGCCTCACCCAACTGGCACCGACGGTTTCCGTGGAAGCCGTGCTCGCCGCCAATCCGGAGGCCATCGTCGCCAGCGGCATGGATGAGGTCAGGCCTGAGTGGCTGGACATGTGGAAGCGCTGGACGGACCTGACGGCGACCGCTCGCGGCAACCTGTTCTTCGTTCCCCCCGACTTCATCAACCGCCACACTCCCCGTCTCTTGGATGGCGCCCAACTGTTCTGCGATCACATGGAGCTTGCGCGGACTAAACGGAACTGAGCGCAAGTGACCACACTCATCAGGCGGCGATGAAATAGCGGGAATTGCCGTCTTGCAGTTCGCGAATCCGCTGACCATAGAGCTCGGAGAGATTCTTTGCGCTGAGCACTTCTTCGCTGGGGCCCTCCAGCCAGCGGCCGTCGCCGAACAGCAGCAAGGCGCGCCGGCAATAGCGCAGGGCAAGATTCATGTCGTGCATGACGATGACGAATGCGGCATGACAATCTGCGGTGTAGCGTTTCGCCAGTTCGAGCATGGCAATCTGGTGGGCGAGGTCGAGATGGGCGAGCGGTTCATCCAGGAGATAGAGCAGGGGCATTTGCGTCAGCAGCGTGGCGATGCCCAACCGCTGTCGCTCTCCGCCGGAGAGGGTGTGCACCTCGCGGCTCTCCAGGTTTTGGAGGCCGACCGCTGCAAGCGCTTCAATGGCGATGCGCTCGTCGGCTGCACCTTCCCAGGCCCAGCGGCCCAGGTGAGGATGGCGGCCGATCAGTGCAGTCTCCAGCACGCTGGCGGGAAAGGCGTCCATTTGCGCCTGCGCCAGCAGTCCGCGCAAACGTGCCGCCTGGCGTGGGCCATGCGCTGCATACGGTTTGTCGCACAGCTCAACTTCCCCCCCCGAAGGCGGACGCAGGCCGGCCAGTGTGTGCAGCAAGGTGGTCTTGCCGCTGCCGTTGCAGCCGAGTATGGCCAGGGTGTCGCCGCCCTTGACCTCGATGTCCAGGCCATGCACCAGCGTCCTGCCGGCGATGGCGACATCCAGCGCGCGAGTCGCGAGCAGCGGGGCCGTCATATGCCGCCCTCGCCGCCGGGCCGCGCCCCGCAGGAAGTCCTCTTGGGGGACCCCAAGGCGAGGGCAGTCAACTCTCTGCGAGCCGTAGTCACCCTCTTCCTAGGGAAGAGGGATGGGATGATGGCCTTCATTTTGGTTGGCGAGACAGGAGGTAGAGGAAGGCCGGCACGCCGAGAAGCGCTGTCAGCACGCCGACCGGAAGTTGCTGGGGAGCAACGATGGTGCGCGCCAGGGTGTCGGCAACCACCAGGAGCGTGCCGCCGGCCAGAACCGAGGCGGGCAGAAGGAGGCGCTGGTCGTTGCCGGCGGTGGTTCTCATGGCGAGGCGAACCAGGTGCGGCACGATCAGGCCGACGAAGCCGATGCTGCCGGCGATATTCACCGCTACCGCGGTGAATATCGAGGCCAGCACATAAATCATGAGGCGCAGCCGCGCCACAGGAACGCCCAGCGCCAGCGCTGACAGTTCGCCGCGAGCGAGGAGGCCAAGGTCGCGGGAGAAAGGCAGGATGATGATCATACCCAACGCCAGCATCAGGAGAGCCGGCGCCGGCGAGTCGGCCTGGGAAAGGTCGCCCATCAGCCAGAACAGCATGCCGCGCAACTGATGCTCCGGCGTGACGGAGAGCATCAGCGCCACCAGGGCGCCCGCACCCGAAGCGACGATGACGCCGGTGAGCAAGAGACGCGTCTGCGTCCAACTGCCGTCGCCGTGTGCCAGGCCGAACACCAGAAGCATGGCTACGAGCGCACCGGCGAATGCGCCCATATGCAGGACGAGAAGCGGCAGGCCGAACAGCATGGCGGCTAACGCGCCCACCGAGGCACCGCCGGAGACACCGAGCACATAGGGGTCGGCCAGTGGGTTCTTCAGCAGCACCTGCATCAAGGCGCCAGACAAGGCCAGCAGGCCGCCGCAGGCCAGGCCCGCCAGAGTCCGCGGCAGGCGGAGTGTCCGCACGACCTCGCCTGCGAGACCTGCATCGTCGCCGCAGAGGATGTGCCACAGATCCGTGAAGGCGATCGGCAGACTGCCGATCGCCAATGAGAAAGCCACGCTCGTCAAAGCCGCCAGCGCCAGCAGGAAAAGAATTACATAGGCGCGGCGGCGGTTCGGCATGGGGCAGTTTCGCTTATTTGGGTGAATAGCGCAGGCCGACAAACAGGTTTGCGCCGGGAGTCGCGAAGCCCGAGGCAGTTTCATACTTCTTGTTGCCAAGGTTGTTGGCACGCGCTTCGACCGTCAGGTCGCGGTTCACAGCATAGCGGGCAAAGGCATTCACCAGTCCATAGCCGCCCATATGGTTGGTCTCGGTGGTGCT
Organism: uncultured Sterolibacterium sp.; assembly: GCA_903930535.1. Classification (GTDB taxonomy): domain Bacteria; phylum Pseudomonadota; class Gammaproteobacteria; order Burkholderiales; family Rhodocyclaceae; genus CAIYYX01. Next base: position 31,251 of record CAIYYX010000180.1, read on the forward strand.
GTCGTAGCGATCACCGACGCCCTGCCATTCTGTGCCCAGGCTCCACTGTCCGATGGGGCGGCTGAGCCGCAGGCTGGCCTGCTGATTGGCGCGACGCGGCAGGCGTTGATTGGTATCTGCATTGCGCGCACTGAGCAAGTCCACGCTGCCGTCGAAGTCGAAGCCGACAACCTTGCCCGCATAGCTCAATGTCGCGCCCTGGAGTTTTGCGCGCCCCACGTTCACGGGCAGACAGTTAAAGGAGGAATCGCAGACGGTGACGATGAGATCAGACACCCTGTTGTCGAAGAGGGTCACGCCGGCACGCCGGCTCCCCTGCTCCCATACCAGGCCAGCCTCCCGGTTACGGGCATTTTCCGGTTTGAGATTGGCATTGCCGAAGCCAGGGTAATAGAGCTCATTGAAGTTGGGCGCGCGAAAGGCGCTTGCCGCCGACACCTGGGCGCGCAGCGCCGCGTTGATCTGGTAGCCATAGCCTGCGTAAGCGGTGGTCTTGCCGCCATACTGCGAGTTCTCGTCGCGGCGCAGATTGGCCTGCAGACGCTGGTCTCCGAGGCGTCCACTCCATCCGACCAGTGCCGAATTGATCGTGCGGTCCTTGTCGAAACCTCCCTGCACCATTGCCTTCTGGGTCAAGGATTCCAGCGCAACGAGCAGAGTGCCCAAGGGAACGCGGACATCGTTCTGCCAGGCAAGTTGGTCCTGCGTGGTCTTGATGCGGGCGCCCATGGGCGAGTAGGTGGCATAGCTCGTCGAATCGTCGATCGACCGGCCCACCCTGACCGTGCTGGTCCAGATGTCGGCAAGTTGGTTTTTACTGTAGAGGTTCAATGCGGCCTGAGCCAGGTCTGCGCGGGTATCGAAATTCGGACCGCTCTCGAACCAGTTTCGCCCCGCTGTCTGGAACAGGGTGGCGCCGACCTCGTGGCCTGCTGCCGGACGGAAGGCCAGACTGCCCGAGACGCTGGTATTCCTGAAGCCATCCGCGGCGCGGCTGGGGTCGAAACTGAAGGGCTGCTTTGCCTTGTCGGAGATCGCCTTGATGCCGTCGGTGCTGTCATTGGCGCCGCGCAGGCTGTAGGACCAAACGTCGCTGCCGCCGGAGATGCCGGCGGACAGGCTGCGGCTGTTATAGCTGCCGGCGCCGACGAAACCATCGAGTTTGGGCGCACCTTCGCCGCGCTTGGTGAATATTTGGATCACCCCGCCTATGGCATCGGCGCCATAGAGCGCCGAGCCGGGCCCGCGCAGGATTTCGATGCGCTCGACCTGGGCCAGGGGGATCTGCTCCAGCGCGGGTATGCCGACAGTCGCCGAGCCGATGCGCACGCCGTCGATCAGAACCAGGGTCTGGTTGGAGTTTGCGCCGCGGATAAAAAGGCTGGCTGCCTTGCCGGCGCCGCCGTTGCTGCTGGACTGGATGCCGGGTTGCCGCGCCAACAGTTCGGCGAGCGTGAATTGGCCTGCCTGTTCGATGTCTTCCCGACCGAGGATGCTGACGTCGGCGAGAAGTTCGGAGGCACGCTGATGCTGACGTGTCGCGGTCACGACCACGGTGGCCAATTCGTCGGCGGCAAGGGCTGTGAGTGAGGTACAAAGAGCGAGTGAGAGCACTGCGATGCGCGCAGCGATGCGGCTGGGTGAGGACATGAGAATCTCCATTGCCGGCCTGCGTCCCCGCGGGCCGGTGGTTGCATTTGGAATGCACAGGGAGATGAAGAGGCGAGATGTGAAAACACACCGGCCATCGCTTCCCCGCGACGCTTCCGCTCGTCGATGTCCGTGGCCGGTCTCCGGGCTCGGAAGATTTAATCCATCACCTTCCCGAGACATTCTCTCAGTGGCATATCGATGGACTCGCACTTCCTTACCGTTGCGGGGGCAGCACTGGCTTTGCGTCGCGATTCGACGCGCACCTGTTTCCCGTTTCACCCGACGGCCATTGCTCAGGCCGTTCAGGCACCGCGGACATCTGCGCCGCAAGTAGCTTGCGGCGACGAAATCATTTTAACCGAGAATGGCAATTGCCGGCAGGGCGTTCCAATTCACCTTCAAAATAGGACGTTATTACTTGACCGGAAACCCTTTTTCAAACAGACTTATGGCTATGAAAGGCGACCTGACCGCGCTCGAGCAAAAAATCGAGCAGTTCCTCGCGTACTGCCAAAGCCTGCGCGCGGAGAACCAGGCTTTGCGCAGTCGCGTGTCCGGACTCGAGGGTGAGCGCCAGTTGCTGACCGACAAGATTGAGACGACGCGCACTCGCCTCGAGGCGCTGATGGCCAAGCTGCCGGAAGAAGAATGAGCGCCAAACCCACCCTCCCCACGCTAGACATCACCCTCTTGGGACGGGAATATCGTGTCGCCTGTCCTCCAGAGGAGCGCGAAGGCTTGCTTGCGGCGGCGGCCTATGTCGATGCCAGAATGACCGACATCGCGGCCAAGACAAAGAGCGGCGGCGAGCGCCTGGCAGTGATGACTGCGCTCAATATCGCCCACGAACTCCTGACCCCGAAGCCTGTGCCCGAAGACCTTCCAACGCCTGCGCCCGAGAGCTTTGACACGCAGGAATTTGCGCGTAGAATAAATTCCATTAAGGCGCGCCTGGATGCTGCCATGGCAGAGCAGGACAAGCTGTTCTAGCTAGGCTGACATTCTCCGCGCCAGGATTTCCCCTGCTGTGTTCGTCAAGGCTATATATTCCTTGAACCAATATCCAAGCATCGGGCCATCGACCATTACGCCGCTGTTGTGAGCGTTCCCCTGCCTTGTGCAGAGCGAATGCACCTGAAGCGGCAGGAAGGTGACCACTCTGAACCTCAGGTTCGGGATGCTGGCCTAACGGCATGAGCGGGGGACCCCATGCGGGCCTGTGCGGCCATCAACTGGTCGCATAGTTTCATCGTCTCCCGGCCTTCCTGTTCCAGCCAGTCGCAAAAGGCATTTTGCGCAAGGCTGGGCACTGTGTTCGGGGCCAGATTGGCATAGTAGCGGCGGGTTCGCACGCCCAGGGCGCCAAAGGGTGCGCTGAGCCGTCCTGCGGCAATGTCGTCGGCGACCATGAAATAGGGAATCAGGGCGATCCCGAGCCCTTCCAGCGCGGCCTGCAAGGCAAAATACATTTGCTCGAAATTGAGCGCCCCGGCAGGCTTCACTTCAGCGGCATTGACCTGGCCAAACCAGTCCTGCCAGCGATAGGGCTCGGTCGAATAGCTGAGCAGGGTATGTCTTGCCAGATCTTCAGGGTTGGCGAGAGGCAGCTTCTGTAACAGGTCCGGGTGGCAGACCGGCAGGATGCTCTCGGTCAGGAAGGGTCGGGAAGCGATTCCCGAGAGAGGTTCAGCGGCGCCGCGAATGGCAATATCGTATTCCGACTTCGAGAAATCGACTGCTGCCACCGAGGTGGTCAGGCGCACGTCGATGCCGAGATGGCGCCGCTGAAACATCGACAATCTGGGGATCAGCCAGCGCAGGGTGAAGGTCGGCGGCGCATTGACGACGAGAATCACGGGATCGCTGTGGTGAGTCAGATGGATGGCCGCCAGAGCGATCCGGTCGAGCGCGGGGCCGGTTTCATCCAGGAATTTCTTTCCCGCTTCGGTCAGCAAGACCTGCGATTTCATGCGCCGGAACAAGGCCACCCCCAGCCAACTCTCGAGCAGCGCCACCTGTCGGCTGATCGCCCCATGGGTGACATTCAACTCGGCTCCGGCCTTAGTAAAACTCACGAGCTTGGCGGCGGCCTCGAAGGCTTTAATGGCATTCAGGGGAGGCAGTCTTCTCATTTGCAATGGCTTATAAAATGGATTAAGCGTAAATTGTGCGGTTGCCGAGAAGTCCGGGCGGTAATTTAGGATTGTGAGCTTTTCTGGTGTTGGTGTGACATTTAATCGATTGTTGGATGGCTCTTCCGGGCCGATAATCCGACCTTCACATTTGAGGATGGGACAATCATGATCTACGAATTCAAGACCTACCGCGCAACGCCGGGCTCCATAGCCGCCTTGATAAAGCGTTTCCATGAGAAGACGATGCCTATTTTTGCCCGCCTTGGAATTGAGGTCCAATATTGCTGGACCTCGGATGACGAGCCGGATGCCTTCTTCTATCTGGTTGGCTACCCTTCGGAGGAAGCCAAGAAGGCCGCACTGGCAGCCTTTCCCGCCGACCCGGAATGGAAGGCTGCAAAGGCGGCGTCTGAGACCAATGGCCCGCTCCTGGCTTCGCAGGCGACAGTGGCCCTCAAGCCTACAGCTTTCTCCCCGAGCCCCAAGAAGTGAAAGCGGCCAGCTTCGACTATGTGCGCGCCGGCTCGATAGGCGAGATCTGCGAGTTGCTGGCGGAGCACGGCCCTATGAGCAAACTCATCGCCGGCGGGCAAAGCCTGGTGCCGATGATGGCGATGCGCCTGACCAAGCCTTCGCTGCTGATCGATATCAATGAGGTTAAAGAACTGAAGGGGATATCGGCCCAGAGCGACAATCTGATCATCGCCGGTGGCACCCGCCAGCATCAGATCGAAGCCTCATCGGAAGTGAAACGGTTCTGCCCCATGGTACAGAAGGCGCTTTTCTGGGTGGGTCATCCGCAGACGCGCAATCGCGGCACCCTGGGCGGCTCGCTCGTCCATGCCGATCCGGCGGCCGAACTGCCCCTGGTTTCCGTTCTGCTCGATGCGGAAATCCTGCTTCAGGATGCGGATGGCGAGGAGTCTGTCGCCGCTTCCGAATTCTTTCTCGCCCCATTGGTGACGGCGCTGCGTCCCGACCAGTGCCTGGTGCGCGTGTCATTCCCGATCTGGAGCGGCGCGGTGGGCGGCAGTTTCCATGAAGTCAGTCCGCGCCGCGGCGACTTCGCAATCGTTTCCGCGGCGGCACAGATTGCGCTCGACGAGGCAGGAAACTGCAGTCGCGTTGCGGTGGGTCTGGGCGGCGTTGCCGCGACACCGATACGCGTTTTTGCGGTCGAGGAGGCGATTCTTGGCGGCGGCCTGGCCAAGACTCAACTACACGAGCTGGCGAGGCTGGCGGCCGATGAAATCGACCCGGAGGGCGATCTGCATGCGAGCGCGGAATATCGCCGCGAGGTCGCTTATGTCCTGATTGAGAGAGCGTTGACCGATGCTGTGCAAGAGGCAAGGGCAAGAATGGGAGCAAGTTCATGAGTAATCATGACATCAAGATCAAGGTGAATGGCGTGGTGCGCACTGGAACTGTTTCGGCGCGCACGACGTTGGCGGATTTTCTGCGCGAAGACTGCCGGCTGACCGGAACCCATATCGGTTGCGAACACGGCATCTGCGGCGCCTGTTCCGTCGAGTACGACGGTCAGCCGGTGCGCTCCTGCCTGATGTATGCGGTGCAGGCGGACGGCCACGAGGTGACGACCGTCGAAGGGCTGTCAGACAAGGACGGGAAATTGAGCGCCCTGCAGGATGCCTTCTGCGACACCCATGCATTGCAGTGCGGCTTCTGTACGCCCGCCATGCTGATTTCCGCACAGTCCCTGTTGAATGAAACCCTGAAGCCGACCGATGAGCAGATACGCGAAGCCTTGAGCGCGAACATTTGCCGCTGCACAGGCTATGTGCAGATTTTCCAGGCGGTCAGGCTGGCGGCAGAGCGTCTGCGCTCTGGCAAGGAAAAGGTGGCCTCATGACTGAGAACAAGTTCAAGTATATCGGGCGTGAGCGGCGCACCAAGGAAGACAAGCGCTTCGTCATTGGCGCTGGCAACTATGTCGCCGATATCGCGCGACCCGGCTGCCTGCATCTCGCCGTGGTCAGGAGTCCGCATCCCTGCGCCCGCATCGCCGCGATCAGGACGGAGAAGGCGCTGGCCCTGCCGGGTGTGCATTATGTGCTGACCGGCGCGGAACTGGAAGAGTACACCAAGCCGTTGCAGCAGTATCTGGATACGCCCAATGTGCGCTGGTATTCGCTCGCCGTCGAGCGCACCCGCTACGCGGGCGAATGGGTCGCAGCGGTGGTCGCGGATTCGCGCTACATCGCGGAAGATGCGGTCGAGTTGATCGAGGTCGATTACGAACCCCTGCCCTTCATCATCGATCCCGAGGCCGCTTTGCTTCCCGAGGCGGTCGCGGTGCACCCGAAACACGGCTCCAACGTGATTTATCGCCGCACCTTCTCCTGGGGACCCGTCGCCGAAGATTTTTCCAAGGCAGATCATACCCTGGCCTTTCGCACCCGCTGGCACCGCAGCGCGACCGTTCCGCTCGAGACCTTTGGCGTGATCTCGGAATGGGGTCCGGGACAGGACATACTCGAAGTCTGGGCCTCGATCCAGATGCCGCAGTATGTGGAACAGATCGCGGCCGCTTTGAAGATGCCGCAGAACAATATCCGTGTCCATTACGATGTGGACGTTGGCGGCAGCTATGGCGTCAAGCGCGGCATCAAGCATACGGTCATGGTCTGTTATCTGGCGAAGAAGCTGGGCAGGCCGGTGCGTTTCATCGAGGACCGCCTGGACAATATGAGCGGCGGCGACATGCACGGCCCCGACAGAAGCTTCGACATGAAGGTGGCCTTCGACAAGTCGGGAAGGATCAACTCCCTGAAGATACGCGTGTTGGACGACGTCGGCGCCTATCCCGGCCGCTCGCCGCTGCAGTTAGGAAAGCCCATCGGCGCGATTGTCGGCGCCTACCGCATCGGCAGCGTCGAATACGAAGCCATCTCGGTCACCACCAACAAGACGGGACAGGTTGCCGTGCGCGGCTTCGGCCAGTCGCCGACCAACGTCGCCCTTGAGACGGCGATAGACCGTGTTGCCGCCTATCTTGATCTCGACAGGCTGGAAGTTCGCCGCCGCAACTTCATCCGGCCGGAGGACTTTCCTTATCTCATTCCCAGCGGCACGACATACGACAGCGGCAATTATCCGGCCGTCCTCGACAAGGCATTGAACCTCGCCGACTACGAGCGAATGCTGGTCAGACGCGACGAGTTGCGCGCCAGCGGCGTTGCCGCAGGCATAGGCATCGCCACCTGCCTCGAGCCCAGCGGCGGAAATTCGGCCTTCGAAGGCTTGCTCAATCCCTCCAACGAGTCGACCACCTTCCTCGAAGCGGTGATGGTCAAGGTGGACAGGAACGGCACGGTCACCGTCATCATCAATACCACGACTTCGGGACAGGGTCACGAGACCCTTGTCTCACTGATCGTGGGTGAAGAGCTCGAAAGAGAGCCAGACCAGATCCGTGTCGTGCATTCGGACTCCCTGAACGGCTTGTGGACCCACAGCCCCGTCGGCAGCCGCATGGCCATCATGATGGGCGGGGCGGCGGCGGGGGCGGCGAAGAAGCTGAAGCGCGACCTCTTGAGAATTGCCGCGCACAACCTCGGCGTTGCAGAAGACGAACTCGCCTACGACTCCGGCACGATCTCAGTCGCGAAGGATTCGACCAGGAAGCTCAGCTGGGAACAACTGGTCATCATCGCTCATCGCCAGTACCAGAAAATGCCCGCGGGCATGGAGCCGGCGCTGCAATCGACCTTTGTTCTGGAAGTACCCTCCGGCGGCAATCTGCCCACGCCCGACGGCCGCATCCAGATGTATCCCTGCCACTCCTTCCAGGCGCATGTCGCGCTGGTCAGCATAGACATGGGAACGGGCAAGCCGACGATTCTCGACTATTCAATCGCGCATGACTGCGGCACGGTGATCAATCCGCACATCGTCCGCGGCATGATTTACGGCGGCGCGGCGCACGGCATAGGCGCGGCCTTCTACGAGCGCTTCGCCTACGACGAAGGCGGCCAACTGCTCTCGCAAACTTTCATGGATTACCTCCTGCCTTCGGTGCATGAGGTTCCGGAGATCAGGCAGACCGAGCACTGCACGCCGTCACCGCTAACCTCCCATGGCCAGAAGGGCGTGGGCGAAGGCGGCTATCTGGGTGCGCCGGCAGCCATGGCCAGCGCAGTCAATGACGCGTTGGCGCCACACGGGAAAACATTGGACACATTGCCGATGCGCATCCGCGACATCTGGGAATGCCTCAATTTAGCTTAAGGAGCTTGAGATGATTATCGACACGCATGCACACTATGTTCCGGCCTCGTTCATAGACGAAGCCAGCGCCCAATCGGCGCGCTTTCCTTCCGCAAAAATCACCGTCGAGGGCGGCAAGCCGCGCTTCCAGTTCGCCGACGCGGTGCCGACGCGGCCGATGATGCCGCTGATGTCGGACATGGATAAGCGCAAGGTCTGGCTCAAGGAACAGGGCCTGGACAAACAGGTGGCCGGCGGCTGGCTGGACATGTTCGGCTACGAGATGCCCAGTTCCGACGGCGTCGCCTGGAGCGCTCTTTTCAACCAGCACATGATGGCTGCCGCGAAGGCGAATGGAGAACTGGTTCCCCTGGCAACCGTGCCCATGCAGGACGGCGCTGCGGCGGCGGAAATTCTCAAGGAAGCAATGAAGGCTGGATTCTCCGGCGCGATGATAGGCGCACAGCCTTTGGGCTCGGGCGGAAATCTCGATGCCCCGGGACTCGATCCTTTCTGGCAGGCTGCCTCCGATCTGGGCGCTGTCTTGCTGATTCACCCGATGTATGCAAACTCCGATGCGCGCGTGAATGACTATGAAATGATCAATGCCGTTTTCCGCGTCACCGATGTCACCACGGCCATCGCCCGCCTGCTCTACTCAGGCCATCTCTTGAAATACAGCGGTGCCAAGGTGATCGCCTCCACGGGCGGCGGCGCCTTGCCTTACATGCTCGGCAGGCTGAAGCGCAATGCCGCCATTCATCCCGGAAAGTGGGCGGACCCCGAAGCCGGATTCAAGCAGCTCTATTTCGACAGCCTGGTATTCGAGCCGGAGGCCTTGCACTATCTGCTCAAGATGGCCGGGCCTGAGCGCGTCCTCCTGGGTTCGGACTATCCCTTCCCGATCGGCGACCTCGAGCCGCTGAAGCATATCCGCAAGTTCGGCTTGGAAGATTCTGTCCTCAAGGCCATTTGCGAAACCAACGCCACCAAGTTGTTCGGTCTGAGGTAGGTCGGACCGTAGGTCGGCCTTCAGGCCGACAATTACCGTCGGACAACCGCCGCTGTCGGGCTAAAGCCCGACCTACAGGATTCGATTAGGAGACAAGCATGGCATTGCAGCTTAAAGGGGAGCATAAGGTCGGGATAGACCGGGATCTTGTCTGGCGTCTGTTGAACGATCCGGCCGTGCTGCAGGAAATCATCCCGGGCTGCGATACGCTCACCCGCGTCAGCGATGACAAATACGAGTTGGGGCTCAATCTTCTGATCGGCTCGGTCAGCGGCAATTACAAGGGATCTGTGGAGCTTTCCGAAAAAAATCCGCCTGACAACTACCGCATCATGCTCACCGGCGAGGGCTCCATCGGCTTCGTCAAGGGCCAGGCCGCTTTCGTGCTGACGCCCAAGGACGGCGGCACCGTCATCTCCTACGATGGAGAAGCCGAGGTGGGCGGCTTGGTTGCCGGAATAGGCAACCGGGTTCTGGGCGGCATCGCGAAATTCATGGTCAAGCGTTTCTTCAAGGCCTTCGACAAATATGTGGAAGGGCGCACGGCTTCGGCAGTCGTCGAGGAGAGAGTCGATGTCGGTGGCGCTTCGCTGCGCGTCATCATCGAAGGCAGGGAGGGAGCGCCCTGGCTCTTAATGTCCCATTCCATCGCCACCGATCTCCATGTCTGGGATGCCCAGGTCGAAGCCATGCGCGATAACTTCCGCATCCTGCGCTTCGACACGAGAGGTCATGGCGCGAGCGATGCGAGTCCTGCACCTTACGATTTCACCCTGCTGGAGCAGGATGTCGTCAAGCTGCTGGACCACTATGGTATTGATAAGGCCCATTTCATGGGCGTGTCCCTGGGGGGAATGATAGGTTTCGGCTTGGCGATAAATCATTCCGGACGCTTGGCCTCCCTGATCGCGGTGAGTTCGCGCGCCGATGCACCCGAAGCCTTCCGTGCGCCGTGGGACGAGCGCATCGCGATGGTCCAGAAGGACGGCATGGAAGCACTGGTGAAGCCGACGGTCGAGCGCTGGTTCGCCCCGGAATATCTGGCCAGCCATGGCGAGACTCGCCAGTTCATCGAGACGATGATCAGGACCACCGCGGTGGAAGGCTTTGCCGGCATAGGCCGCGCCTTGCAGAAGCTGGATTACCTGCCCGGACTCGGCAAGATCAGTGTTCCCACCCTCCTGATCGCAGGCTCAAGAGACGCGCCGATCCCCGATGCCATGCAGAAAATCCACGAAATGATTGCGCCATCGCACTACGAGATCGTCGCCGACGCGGGTCATCTGCCCAATGTGGAGAAGTCCGCAGAGTTCAACGCCATCGCCGCAGACTTTCTGCAACAGTTTATCGAGAACTGAATTGCCGGCTTGGCAATTCTCTTATGCGGCTTGCTGATTTTTGCCGTGCATCAGCTCAAGCAAATACTCAGGGGCAAGGTCAGCGCCATTTGCCCAGGCCGCCGTTCGCATGATGGGATGTTGATAGGCCGTGGAAAATAGCTTCGGGTCGCGTAAAGGCTCAAACATTTCGCCATCGAGCTCGGCTGAAAGATCGACCTCGCCAGTCTCGCCGTTGTTGAAGGACAGGCGCAACCGATATCCTGATAAAGCAGTAACTTCGGTCGTGTGCAAGATCATGTCGCTTACTCCAAGGGGGCAATGGGCTTCAAAGGTTTCTTCGCGAGTGCAAGCGCCCAGTCGAAGAATCGCGAAATTTAGGGCATTACGCCACCCTCTGTAGTGGTCAATTTGACTGCTGCTTCTGGCGTCCAATCCTTTCAGACTTCCCTTTGCCGGCAAGCGAAAGGGCTCGGCTTAGAGATTGCTGGTCAGATTGCAGCCAATCTGAAATACTCTTGCCCGGTGCGCCGTCGCAGATTGCTTCTTGACCATGCTAATGGCGAAACTGCGTGGAATTTTGCAGGAACAGTCATGATTAGTCAAAGTGAGTATGCCGAAGCACAGCAAGAGACAACTGAAAATTGAGGATCATATGCGTTACTGGCTGATGAAAACCGAGCCCTCAGTAGTCGGCATCGATGACGTGCTGGCCATGCCGGGCAAGGCGGTCGCCTGGTGGGGGGTGAGGAATTATCAGGCGCGCAATTTCATGCGCGACCAGATGAGTGTCGGCGACAAGATTCTCTTCTACCATTCGAACTGCACGCCGCCGGGCATTGCCGGTCTGGCCGAAGTGTCCAAGCGAGCCTATCCCGACGAGACACAGTATGATCCGAAGAGCCATTACTTCGACCCAAAAGCGAGCCGGGAAGAACCGCGCTGGGTGAATGTCGATGTCCGCATCACGAAGAAGACGCGCTTTATCCCACTCGACGAATTGCGCTCCCAGCCGGAACTCGCGCAGATGCGCACCCTCGCCCGCGGCAACCGGCTCTCCATCACGCCCGTCGATCCGGCCGAATGGCGTTTCATTTGCGAGAAGCTGATGGGTGCGACCCCGTGACGGTCTGGTGGCTGGCCTATCCCCTGCTCGGGATTTTCGGCGGTTTCATCGCGGGACTCTTCGGCGTCGGCGGCGGCCTGACCCTGGTGCCGGTGATGTTCATGCTGTTCAAGTCGCAGGGTTTTCCGCAGGAGCACCTCATGCACCTGGCGTTGGGCACTTCGATGACGACCATCGTGCTGACTTCCATCTCCAGCATGCGTGCCCATCACTTTCATGGCGCGGTGCGCTGGGACATCGTCAAGGTGCTGAGCCCGGGGCTGGTGTCAGGCACCCTGGGCGGTTCG
>CAIYYX010000181.1 GCA_903930535.1 uncultured Sterolibacterium sp.
CTGACGTCGGGCATCAGCAGCACTTGCGCCATGCCAAGAATGCCGTTCATCGGCGTGCGGATTTCGTGGCTCATGGTGGCCAGGAAGCGGCTCTTGGCGACACTCGCGGCCTCGGCGGCGACGACGGCAGCTTGCAGCTCTACCTCAGCCGTCCGCCGCTCGGTGACGTCTGTGCCTATGCCGCGATAACCCCGGAATCTGCCCGCGTCATCGAATACCGGATCCCCGCTGACGTTGATGTGCGCTACGCTGCCGTTGTCCTTGGGCCGGGAAATCGCGAAATCCCGGAAGGGCATATGGGCATCGAGGATGTCCTGGTGCGCGCGCCAGCCGGATTCGTCTGGTGCAAGATAGGGACTTTCCCAACGACGCTTGCCAATAAGTATCGCCGCTGGCCCGACCTCTAGATGGGTATTGTCCTTGCTCTCGGTGCGCGTCGTCAGTCTGTGCTCGGCGTCGCTCTCCCAGAAGAAGTCCGAGGACATTGCGGTCAAACAGCGGAAACGCGCCTCGCTCTCCGCCAAATCTTCACGCTCCTGCCGCAGGGTGGCCATACGCAACTTCGTCGGGCGCAGCAGGAAAAGGTAGAGTATGGGGAAGATCAGGACCACCAGCAAAGTGGCATCGAGCAGATCCTGGTTGAAGTTGGACAAGCCTGGAAGCATTTCGATCAAGCGCATGATCAGCAACTCGCAGGAAAAAATGGAAGCGAGCAGAATCCAGAACAAGCGCTTGGCCGAATAAGCATCACCGGATTGGGAGGCATCAACCACCGTATTCCCCTGCGTGTTCAAATTATCGTCTCCGAACAATTTTTTCGCTTGCGCGCCTGCCAGACAGGAGGGCAGAAGACACCTCATCTGGTAATGCGGCAATCCCTTATGCGAAGCGTCAAGACTTATTACCCGGTTGCAATGAAAATACCTGACCCTATCGCGAGGCTTTTAGGTTAGTAATATTTCCCGGGAAAGTATACCCGGGAAACTACGGGGAAGAACACTTGCCGTGACCGTTGCAGTTGCGCTACCCGCGAAGGAAAATGGCGGGAGTCGTGTGGATGTTGCTGTAATCCAGCTTATCGTTGTTGTTGTCAGGAAAACGCTGATCAAGCACAACCTCGTCATTGCGACCGCCGCACTTTTGTCATTGCTTTTGCCATTGCTTTTGCCATTGCTTTTGCCATTGCCAGGCTCGCAGGGCCGCGGCAATCCGAGTGACGGAAGCGGCGCAGCCCAAGATCGCCGCGCCCTCCGGGCTCGCGATGACGATGTTTTGCCCGTCATTGCGACCGCCGCACTTTTGTCATTGCTTTTGCCATTGCTTTTGCCATTGCCAGGCCCGCAGGGCCGCGGCAATCCGAGTGACGGGCTCGCGATGACGCCGTTTTGCGACAGACAAAATCACAAGTTTGCGATAATCTGGGGGCGATCTCGATCCAGGCGCATCACTTTACAGTGCTGAGACAAGGAACAAAAAACCATGGGCCATGCGAAATCTCGTGAAGTCGTTCTCTCCATCAATGCCACTGAAGAGCTAGTTACCAGACTCAATGAGCTTCGCGATGGCTGGAAGAAAGATGCAGGTTCTATCCTGAAGGGTATTACGTGCTCGGAGTCCAAAGAAGGCCATTTCGTGCTGATGGCTGCCGAATCGGCATTCACTACAATCCCCGGGGCTTGCGTGATCAAGGGGATTGGAGCAATTCAACTTGTTGGCACGGAACCGGTCTTTGAGGAAGGCGCTAGTTCAAAGAACCTCGTTCTCAGACATACAGAGGATGGCTGGAAGTTCTCCGTCAAGTTTGTTCCGCCAATAATTCGTGACAGAAACAGGAAGTAGGTAGGCAACAGCGGTACGCGCACGGACTGCCGCTCCACCACCGCGCAATCCGACAGAGGTTTAGCCGTCGGCGTTTATCTGCGTGATCAGCTCCTGCAACACCTCGGCAGCCTTGTCGTTATCTATCTGACAGGTTCCAGCCGCGTCATGACCCCCTCCGCTCCACTTGAGCATGAGTTCTCCCACATGGGTCTTCGAACCACGGTCAAAAATTGACTTGCCGGTGGCAAATACGGTGTTCTGTTGGCCAACACCCCAGAGCACATGAATGGAAATGTTGCACTCAGGAAAGAGTGCATAGATCATGAACCGGTTGCCGGCATAGATCGTTCTCTCTCTGCGCAAATCCAGTACCACCAGGTTTTTGTGCACCTTGGCACAACGCTTGAGTTGTTCCTTGAACTCGCTTTCATGCTCAAAGTAGAGGGCAGAACGCTCCACTACGTCTGGCAACTTGAGGATGGCATCGATCGGGTGGTTCTTGCAGTAGCCGATCAAATCCATCATCAAATTATAGTTGGAAATGCGGAACTCCTTGAAACGGCCCAGACCCGTTCGTGCATCCATCAGGAAATTCAAGAGGTCCCAACCGGCAGGATGGAGTATGTCCTCCATTGAGAATTGTGCCGAGTCGCCTTTGTCCACCGCCCTCATCATGTCGTCCCAGGACTCCGGGAGTTTCGTGGTGGCGCTGAAGTAGTCATGCACCACACGTGCCGCTGAGGGGGCATCGGGATTGATGATGTGTTTCTCTTTATCCCCTGGATTGCGAACAGTTTCGGACAAGTGGTGATCGAAAGCCAAATGGACGCCAGGAACGTAGGGCAGGTTGGCTGTTATGTCATTCGAAGTAATCGCAATCTTGCCGTCCTGCATATCCTTGGGGTGGACGAACTTGATCTCCCTGACCAGGCCAAGATGGGTCAGAAGGACAGCGCAAACCAAACCGTCGAAATCACTCCGGGTGACAAGGCGATACTTGTTCATGGCAGGGACCTTTAATCAGTTCATGGAAACCGGGCGAAGAACCCCTGACGCTAAGGTGGTTTGCTTTTTGAGAACAGGGGCCAAACTTGAATAATATACAATTATGATTAAGGAATCGCTGATCAAGTACAACTTCGTCATTGCGAGGCCAGCAGGGTCGTGGCAATCACGATGACGGACTTATTCAGACATTCCTTAAGTCTTGTGGCCCTGGTTTTATCTTCACCCAAGGCGTTTCCGTTCCAGCGCTGCCTCAGCCTTTGCGACGAGTTCTGAACGATTCTCCTCGGCCACCTCGTGGAGCCAGGAAGCAAGCCACTCCATACTGACGCCCGGAATCAACAGCTTGGCATCTGCCAGATCGTCGGGCAGCGCCGGGTTGTTGGCATCGGCGGCAAGGTGGCGTGCCGTGTTGATGCAAACCCGGGCAATGTTGGCACGCGTGCTGTCGGTGCCGCGGATCAGTTGTACCAAAATGGCGGGCAGGTGCCAAAGCTCGGAGCATTTCAGCGTCAGATCCTTGAACTTGAAACCACAGCATAGCTCCTGGGCTTCAGCCGAGCGTTGGGCGTCGCCGCTGGCCAGGGCATCAAGCGCTGCCTGAGGCAATTCCGGTGCGAAGTGCCAGAGCAAGAGTTCGCCAATCTCGGCGAACAGGGATCCCATCACCAGTTCATCCGGGGAACTGTCGGCGCGAGCCTCGGACCAGCCCTTTGCCAAGCGTCCCGCCATTGCGGCACGTGCCTCGCAGATGGCCAAACCCTCGATGGTTTCATCCGTTTCCGGACTGGACAGCAGCAGTTCCTTGAAACCACGCTCCCCTATCTGCATGACCGCGGCCAGCGTCGTCGTCGTCTCGTGGCCAAGACGGTCAGTGCGTCGGCTCTCAGCTTCGCGCAGCAGGCACAGGCAGAGGAATGGGTCGTTCTGCGCCAGTTCAGCCAGATCCTTGGCACTCACAGGCCTTTTTTCTTGCGCTTCGATCCTGGTCAGCGCCAGCTTCGAGCGGGACATGACGGGCATATCCTGAGTGGTCAGATAGGCTGCCCATTGATCGACGCGCCAATGCTTGCGGTAAGCTGGCGGCGCCTCCATGCCTATGGCGCGGAAGGCATCGGCGGAAGCGAGCGCCTTGCGTATCCTGGCCTGATTTTCTGCGGATATGTTCTCGAATGCCAGCGAAACATGCCAGGCTTGTCCTATGGACAGACGACCGGTCATGCGGCAGTCGAGAACCATGCCGGGTTCTTCGAGATCCGGTGAGAACTCGATGGCGAGTGCCATCCCTCCTCTTGGTGGCGTGAGGGTCATCAAGCAGCAACCCGCCTCGGCGAGATGGTCGAGTTGCGCCTGTTGCATCGCGGCACCGTCTCGATCGCTCAGGCGGACATCCACTCTTTGCAGCGGTTCGTAGCGGGAATGCTGACGGCGTTCCTGGGGCATGATCAAGTATAGCGAAACTCAGTTCGTCCGGGAGCGAAATAAGGCCTGGCTTGCGATGCCAGCCGGGTACCGGCGATGTTGTTGCGGTTGCGCGTGATGGTCGGCTTGTTGCACTGGGCAAGCCTCCGCCCGAGTAATCGTCAGACTTCCTCCATTGCAAGTCGCAAGAACGGCTTTGGCCGAATTTCGACTGTCTTGACGCGGATTTAGCCGCTGCTCGCTGGCGGATCCTTTCGTCGCAAAATCAGCCTAAAGCCTCGCCAGCACTTCGGCATCAGCCAGACCGCCAGAACAACAAAGAACCCGAGAAACCCAAGCATCACCCAAGGGTGGGCAAAAATCAGCCAGAGTCCTGACAAGGACACCACATCCTCTATGGCTGACAGCGCGATATTGCTCAATGGCTCAGGCGATGTGTTTATAAGAGCGCGGCCTCCGGCTTTGGTGAGGTGGCTGCCCGTCGCCAAGGCACCGCCCAGCAAGGCCATCGCCGTTTGCCATTCAGGTCCCTGGGCGCCGAACGCCATGGCGGCCAGGGCAGCGCCGGCCGGGATGCGGATGAAAGTGTGGAAAGCGTCCCACAGCGAATCGAGGTACGGGATCTTGTCGACAAAAAACTCGACAAAAAGCAGCGTGCCAGTCGCAGCGAGTACCCATGCGTGTTCCAGGACATGCAGTCCATTCGGAAGATCAACCCACCCGAGCCTTCCTGCCAGGCCGACGACGAACAGGGCGAGATAAAGCCGCATGCCGGCCGCCCACCCGAGGCCGGCGGCCAAGGCCAGCAGCCCGGCAAGATCAACCGTGGAGGCAGTCGATAACATCACTTGCGTAGCGGCTCAAGGCACCGGGTGTTTGCTTAGTGAACGCATCGGCTCGCGACGTCCTTCATCCATGTTTTCAATCCGCCAAGAACAACCATTGCTAAGGCGTGCAGCCAGAACCCTTCAGTTCCCTGGGGAATAACAAGTTCGTCATCGTGATTGCCACGGCCCTGCGGGCCTCGCAATGACGGGCAAAACATCGTCATCGCGAGCCCGGAGGGCGCGGCGATCTTGGCTGCTCCGCTTCCCTCACTTGACTCGATCCGCTAGAACGTCACCATCGGCTCGGCAATCACCGACAGGCTGATCGCCGTGTAGGCGATCATCAGGCAGGTCAGCGGCAGCGCAGCCATGCCGGCGTTGCGCTGCGTGACGTTGTGGCGCAGTGCTACCTGATGCGCCAGCCATACCGAGATGACATGACCCAGGACAATCGAGACTATGGCCACATACCACGTTCCTCGTGCATCGATCAGGCCGATGTCGGCATAGCGTCTGGCGGTGCCAAACAAGTCCCAATGCCGCCCGAGCGGATCCGAAATCAGTGGGATCGCATTCTGTCCCTGGATCAGCAGGCTGGAGAAATTGTGCGCGATGTTGTAGGCAACGGCTATGGGCACCAGGGTCGGGACAAAGCGCCGCGCGATCAGCGCGGCCGAGCCGGCGCGGGTGATGCGGGCTGTGGCAAGACAGGTCAGTCCATAGGCCAGGAGAAAAATCAGCCATACGCAGATCAGGCCTGCGCTGCCCTGAAAATAGCCATTCACATCCATCCACTGGGGAAAGCGTTGCGTCAGTATGCGCTCGAACAGAGACCAGGCACTGCCGCCATGCAGGCCGTCAAACAGCACGGTGGACAACATGGCAATGACAAATGCGACGCTTCCCGCAGGCAAGGGGGTGGGACCCTCCGGCGCCATCAGCGCCGCACCCGGCAGACGCAGCAGCAGGCCCTGCGGGGCTGTCGTTGAAATGGCCAAGGGCGCCATGCTTCCCAGCGTGGCAAAGTAGATGGCAAACACGTCGCCGTTCTTTTGCCAGACAGTCCGGCCAAAGCACAGCATGCCGCACAGGCTCAATGCCGTCCAGGCCAGCATCATCACGCCCAGACGCCGGGGCACGGCCGCGATGGGGTAGACCACTTCCAGCCAGCTCCAGAGGAGCAGCAAAGCCACGGCCGGCCAGACCCCCAGCCTGCTCGGCCAGCGCCAGTAGAAGGCAATGCCGTCGCGCCGGCCGAGACGGCGCGCCACACCATCGAGTCCATCGAACAACGTGCGCCAGGGATCCAGTGCCGGCCAGACATTGCCGACGAGAGCCGCCAGCAGAGACAGGCCCACCCACCAGATGATCCAGACCAGGGTCGGCGCGAGGTTCATCATGGGGTCGCCGGTGCCCCACAGCGCGGCGGTCAGTGTCAGCAGGAACAGGGCCAGGGCGATTGCCCGGCAGCCGTGCCACAGCATGGTCAGCAAGGGCTGCGGGATCGGCAGGCAGCGCGGGTTTTCGTCAGGGCGCGCGGCCTGGCGCGCAAACAAGACAGCAATCAGGAATGACAGTGCGACCACTGCTGCTGCCCCCAGCACAAAATAGCCCAGAGGTACGGGCAGGTCGTAGCGCTCGTCAAAGCCATGGGCAAAGACGGCCGGCACGGAGAACCCAAGTCCCGCGGCCAGCCCGAAAAGCATCCGCCTCATTGGGGATGGACTTCCAGCGTCGCCAAGGGCGGTGCGTGATGTCCTTTGTCGCCCGCGGCCTTGCCGTCGGTCGGATGCCATTCGATGCGGAATCGGCCGGTGGCGAATGCGACAAAAGCCAGCTCGACAGGCTGACCGGGAACCAGCCTGGCTTCCAGGTGATAGGCGTGTGCATGCAAAGCCCCAGGTGCATCGCTGCTGATGCGCCAGCGGATGCGATCGCCCTTTTTGACGCGCATCAGGCGCTGCGCCTGCGGCAGCGAACCGCCAACGATGGATAGTTCAAACAGCCTTGTCTCGGCCGCGGGTTCAGCCGCATGCGCGGCAGCGCAGAGCGCCGCCGCACAAAACAGCAAACGCAGCCCCGACCTACTTGGCAACGGCCTTCCAGTCCGCAACCTTGTGGGCCGAGCCGGTGAGCTGCAGGATGTGCATGCCGGTATTGGCGCGGTCGACAATGTAGATATAGCCGCGGTCATCGACTTCGACATTATTGGTCTGAATCGCGCGCTTGTCGGAAGTGGCCGTATAGGGCACCTTGGCGGTCCCGGTGGCGAGCACCACCGTGTTCTTGTTCATGCCGGGGACGAAATAGGCGATCTCCTTGGGATTGAACGGGTCGCGAATGTCCAGCGCTCGCACGCCGGCATTGAAGTGGGCGAAGAACATGATGCGCTTGTCGTACATGGGTGCGGCGTGCTCGTTCGAGGAGTGCGTGCCGAAGCGGCCGCCGCGGGAGCAGAAGTTGCCGCTCTTCTCCGGCACGGTCCAGCTCGATATGCCCATGGGCTTGGTCTCGGTGGTGATATCGACGAACCAGACCATTTGCCGGCCCTCGAGACACTCCTTCTGGATCGCCTCGTCGGTGATGACAATGAAGTCCCGCGTCTTGCCCAGGAGGTTCTTGGAGAACTCCTCGATCTTCATGCCCAGCAAGGGGAAGGTCGTGTGCGCACCGTGCATGGGCGGCAGTTCCATGCGCGCGACCTGCGGCAAGAGCAGGTTCTCGGGCGTGGGCTCCTTCGGCCCCTTCAGCAATTTTTCGCGGTCCACGATTTGCAGGACGCCATCGGTGTTGGTGCCGTAGCCGAAGTACACGCGATTGCCCTTGGGGCCGGTGGACATCGGGCCGTGCACCGAGATCGGGACATCGCCGGTGGCGCCGGGCTGCTGCCCCACCAGGCCGAAGTCGCGGATGAACACGGGCTTGGCCGGGTCCGACAGATCATAGATCTGGGTCATCCGGTTGGTCCGCCATTGCGGATGGCCGGATACCAGGTAGGCGATGCCGGTATCGCATTCCCAGAAGTTCTTGTGCGTGCCCTTGAGACCCTTGACGATGGTCGTCAACAGCGAGGGCTTGGCCGGATCGGTCACGTCCCAGACCTCATGCGCCTGATTGCCGAACACGCGGAGCATGTAAAACTTGTTCTTGTCGCCCTTGGGCAACTCGGCGCCGCTGCAGATGCGCACCATCTGGGCGCCGCCCTGTTCTGCCATGCCTTCCTCGCCCGGGATGTGCTTCAAGTACTTCGGCTTTGCCGGGTCGGTGACGTCGATGATCGATGTGCCGTTATCTTCAACAGCCGACGTCAAGAAGTTGGGTTTCTTGTCGCCATGGTGCCCGATGTAAGCAATCCAGCGCTCGCCCTGTTTTTGAATGACCGGCTGATAAGCCGTGCGCGCCTGCAAGTCGCTGTAGCCAACCAGCTTCATGTTGCGCGCCTCATCCTTGGTGGCTTCCTGGGCCAGGGCCAAGGCTGACATCGCAAGCGCCGCAGCCAGCGTCAAACATTTCACAAATCCGAATTGAGTCATCCAAGTTCTCCTGTTAGAGATATCTAAGGAAACGCTGATCAAGTACAACTTCGTCATTGCGAGCAAAGCGAAGCAATCTAAGCGCCATGCAACATCAGTGGCTTGAAGATCGCCACGCCCCTCTGGGGCTCGCGATGACGGACTTGATCAGAGTTTCCCTAATCCAGTTATTCAATCCATCAGCTGCGTGCACCCTAAGCGCCGAAATGATAATGCACTGCCACCGTGTTGGCACTGGCCGCGGCCGTTCACGTCATCGACGCTATGGCGAAATCGCCAAGCGAAAGACTGGCCGGACTCAGAGCCTAGCGGCCATTCTACCGACTCAAGGCGCAACAGGTTGTGGATTCTGCAAAGGCGATTTCGGTGTCTCCAGTCGAAGCGTTTGAAGTATTTACACCCGGGATGACGAGTGCGTCGGTGCCTGTCAGCGGCACAACTCTAGGGCGTTGTCGGCGGCGCCCTGCGATGACGTGTCGCCTGCTCGTAAGAGTATGCAAGTTGGATCATTCTGGCGTCCGAGTATGGCCGTCCCAGGAATGTAATGCCTGCGGGCAGGTTGTCAGAGGTGAACCCGGCCGGCACGACGACCGAAGGCACGTAGATCAAGAACGTGTTTATGTGCGGCGCTCCTTTTTGATCCACGAAGGGCGGATTGACTCCGTCCCTGATCAACGTGGGCTGATGCTCTACCGCCTTGTGCACGATTGCGTCGAGCCGATGATCGGCCATTACCTTGTGCAGGTTGATCATCAGTGTATCGCGCGCGCGCTGGTATGCGAGTTCCTTTTCCGCAGACGGAGATTCACTCCATCGCCGGTGCGCGCTCTTGGTGACCTTCTCGAACAGCGGCGAGGCCTTGGCAGCGGCTCGCGTGGCGAACGGCGTCTTGCCGCCGGCAAAGTACAGTTCGAACATCGCATCGTTATCCTTCCCGCTGGCCACCCGCGTGGCGAGCAGTTCCCTGAGATCGGGAATGACGATGGGGTCGACGATCTCGGCACCGCTTCGGCGCAGATCGGCAACCGCGCGGTCAAATACAGCCGTGACTTTCTGGAAGTCCTCGCTCTCGGCTTCCGACCCGTAGCCCATCGGCTCGCGCAGGATGCCGATGCGCGCGCCTCGCAACGCCTCCTTGTCGAGCGCGGCGGAATAACTGCCGGCGGTCTTGCCGATGCCGCAGGCGGTCACCGGATCGTCGGGGTCGTAAGCGACCATGCCATCCAGAAGCCTGGCAAGATCGGCGACGGTTCTGGCCATGGGCCCTAGCGAGCCATTCGTGGTTGGCCAGCCGCCATACACACCGCCCCGGCTCACCAGACCGACGGTCGGACGCATGCCGGCGACGCCATTCCAGATGGCCGGCCGGCGTATCGACGAGAAGCCCTCCTGGCCGATGGCGACTGCACAAAAGTTGGCCGAGACGGCGGCGCCCGAGCCGCCCGAAGAACCCCCGGCGGTGCGTTCAGGGTCATAGACATTGCGCGTCGAGCCGAACAGCGATCCGTGCGTGTCGCCTCCGCCGAGTTCCCCAAGCGTGGTTTTTCCCAGGAAGATCGCACCCGCCGCCTTGAGCCTGGCGGCGACAAAGCAGTCCTGATCGGGTCTGTAGTCCTTGAACAGGATGGATCCCAGCGTCGTTGGCAGGCCCTTGAGATCCGCCTGATCCTTGAGGAGTATCGGGATACCGTGCAGCGGTCCGACGAAGCCCTCTTTCTTGAACGCTGCATCCAGCCTGTCGGCCTCGGTCAGGGCGTCTTGATTGATCGAGATGACTGCGTTGATGGCCGGGCCCTGCTGATCATAAGCAGCGATCCGGTCGAGATACATCTGCACGAGTTCGCGTGCCGTGAGCCGGCCTGCCTTGAACGCCGCATGAATATCCTCGATCGTGGATTCCACGATAGTGAAGGTTGGCGCGCCAGGAACCTTATGTGCGACCGATGTCATTATGGAGCTCCGTTGTGATTGACGTTTTCTTGCCGATGGGACCTTGCGGGTGTGGCGAGGTTCAACTGCAACCCTCGGCCTCGATGCCGCAATGGCTGAGGATCAACATTGCATAACTGCGCGCGCAAGCGAGCAGGTTTGCCAGGCGACAGACCTCTCCGCGCTCATCGTACATCTGATACGAACCGTCCTTGGTGAGCCCCCCCGGCCCGTAGGCCAGCGCCTTCATCCCGTATTCCATGAAGGTCGTCGCATCCGCCGAGACGAAATATCGATTGCGCTCAACCTCCCGGGTTGCCGTTTCGCCTGCCAGCGCATGCGCTTCAACTACTGCTTGAAAGAATGCGTCTTCCGGCGGCAGCAGGAAGCCATTGCGGCATAAGTACACGTCGAACGTCGGATCGAGGCCTGGATTCTCGGTCCCGAGCTGCGCGATCTTGCGTCGCACCAGATTGGCAACCTCAAGCGTCGAGCGATGCGGCGGAAAACGCAGGTCAACGAAAATGTCGCACATCGGCGCCGGTGCGATCGACGGCTTGTAGGGGAATCCCCCCTCGATGGCACCGACGGTGAGCCTCGCGCCGATCTTGGCGCCGGCCACCAGTTGCTCGAACTCCGGTTCCCACGCGCGCAAGGCGTGGAGGAGGAATATCCCCTTGTCCAACGCATCGACCCCGCGCTCGCGCGACCAGACGTGCTGTGCGATCCCCTTCGCCCCGACCCGGCAAAACATATAGCTCGCCGCGGCGTTCTGAATCCGCATGCCGGTGGGCTCGCCGATCACGACCACATCGGCCATCAGGCCGTGCTGAACCCCGTAATTGGCACCGCAGCCGCCGCCGCGGAACGAGGCGCCGTGATAGTGCGTGACGGGCGCCTTCTCGATTTCGCCGACCACGCCGCTGACGGTCACGCGACCGGCCAGCTTGATGCCGGCGGCCTGTATCAGACGAATCGCACCGTAGTAGGCGGAGAATGCGGCCTTCATGTTCGATGCACCGAGTCCGTAGAGCCAGCCGTCCTCGATGATCGCGTTGGGCAGCAAGCCGATCGGCAGGTCTGGCGCCTCGCGGCCGCTGGTGCTCGTATCCATGTGGCCGTTGAACATGATGCTGGGCCCGGGCGAGTTGGGATTGAGATGCGCGATCATGTTGTTGCGCGTGGGCTCGACTTCCTGCATCGATACCGACATGCCGACCTTGCGAAATCTGGCGCCCAGATAGTCGCCGACAGCCTGCTCTTCGCCGGTGGGGCTCGGGATGTTCACGAGGTCGCACGCGAAGCCGATAATTTCGGCGGCAATCTCTTCATTCATCGCGCCGAGCACTGCGCTGCGAGCGGCCTGAAGATCTCCTTGCGAGTCATTCGCCATTTTGCTGTCCTTTCACTGCTCCGACCCGTTCGCGGCTGACGGGTCGTATTTGCGTGTCAGATGTCCGGCCCAACTGATGAGCCAGTTCACGATCAAGCCCATGACTCCGGTCAGCGCAACCAGCCCATAGACGGGGGCGCTGCGGAACATGCTCTGCTGCATCGCGATTTCGCGTCCAATGCCCGACACCTGAGTGAGAATCTCGACCAGCAAGACAATGATCAGGGTAACCGGCGCCGCAGTTCGGGTGCCCAATTGAATGCTTGGAAGCACTGATGGCAACAGGATCTTGTACTGCGTTTCCCACCATGAAAGCCTGAGAACCCGCGCCGTATCGAGCCTGTCCTGACTGATGCGCTGCGCCCCGGAGCGCGTATTGAGGAGAATGGGCCAGAAGCTCGTGAGCACCACAACCGCCAGCGTCATCGACGATGTATAGCCCATGATCAGAACCGCCACCGGCACCATCGCACCGGCCGGCATGGTGCGGCCGAACTCCAGCGCCGGGCCGAAGAGGCGGTCCAGCAACTTGGACCGCCCGAGCAATATTCCCAGAACAGACCCGATAACGATGCTAAGTGCCAGCGCACCCGCGAAGTCGCTCAAGGTCACCACTACCGCCGGTACCAGCTTGCCCGAGGTCCATAGGGCCGCCAGCGCGCGAAGCCATTCAATGGGCGGCGGAAAATACGGTACGTCCGGCGATGCGAAGATCTGCCACAGGACGAGTCCAAAACCCAAAGGCAGAAGGCCCCGTAGTGGCGCCGCACCTCGCCCGCTTTCGGGCGACGACCGTGACTGCCGGCGTGGCGTAATCTTGCGGGTATTTATCACACGAGCGGCCCGTAGCCGCGGAATACGCGACCGATAACCGTGACGAGGATGAAATTCATGCCCCAGCCCAGCAGACCGATGACGAGCAGATAGGCGAAGGCCTGGGCAGGCTGGACAGCCTGCTGCGAGAACACGATTCCGAAGCCAAGTCCGGCCGGATTGCCGACCATCTCGGCAACCACCGCAAGTGAAATGGACAGCGTCAGCGACAGTCGAAATCCGACGATGATGTTGGGCAGTGCGGCCGGGAGGATCACCTTGAAAATCGTCGCGCTGCGCGACAGCCGGAAAGAGCGCGCCACCTCCAGGAGTCCACCCGGGGTGGAACGGATTCCTCCCGCGGTGCCGAGCAGTACCGGCCACTGGCTCACATAGATCACGATCACCAGTTCGGTTTGCAGCGAAAAGCCGAATATCAGCAGTGCGATCGAGACGAAGGAAATCGACGGAATGGAGCGGAGGACTTCGATGCTCGCCATTGTGTACATCCACACCGGCCTCCAAATGCCTATCGCAAGCCCCATTGCGAAACCAAGCGTGCTCGCCACAAGCCATCCGATCAACGAGACGATGAGCGTGTGCAGCAACTGCGCCAGCAATGGCCCCTCGAACAGCAGCCACTTCAATGCCTGAAAGGTCTGCGTGGCCGAAGCGATGCTGTCGAAGTGCGCTCCCAGGGTGCGGCTGTATAGCTCCCAGAGCGCGATGCCGGCTGCGATGACCGCCAGACCCGGCCAGTTGACCCGGTATCGCTGCAGCCAGCGCGGGCGCGCCACCAGCGCCCGATTTGCGCTCACTCTTTGCCCCCGCCGCTGCGACGGCTCACGGCTTCATAGACTCGATGCCTTAATTCGAGATACTCAGGCGACTCCTTGGTCCGCACCTGATCGCGCTCCGCCGGTAATCGGCTCATGACGTCGATGCCGATGGAGGCAGGCTTGCCCTTCAAGACGATGATGCGGTCGGCGAGAAACACGGCTTCATCGACATCATGGGTAATGAAGATGACCGTCGCACCAGAGGTCTGCTGGATGCGGCGCAATTCCACCTGCAGGTTCTCTCGCGTCATCGCATCGAGCGCGCCAAACGGTTCGTCCATGAGCAGCAGGTCGGGTTCGACGGCCAACGCGCGCGCAAGCTGAACGCGCTGCTGCATGCCGCCGGACAATTGCCACGGATAGTCGTCGGCGTGATCGGCCAGATCGACCTGCCGCAGCGCTGCCGTAACGCGCTGCTGCCGCGCCGCCTTGGAGGTCGTTGCTTCAAGGCCCAGTTCGACATTTCTCCGGGCGGTGCGCCAGGGCAGCAAGGACGCGGCATAGTTTTGAAACACGAAAACCGCGCCCTGCGGAGGACCGACGACACGTTCGCCGTTTAGCTCGAGGACCGAGTCTGCCGTCGCATCGACAAGGCCGCCGAAAACGCGCAGCAAGGTGGTTTTGCCGACACCGGATTCGCCCAGGATGCATAAGAATTGGCGTCGCGGCACCTCGAGATCGAGGTCTTCGATAATCCGCCGCCTTGCTTCGCCGACGCCAAGATCGACGGACAAGGCGCGACAACGAAAGGCCAGCGCAGATTCGCCGCTGCTGTCTGTCACGCCTGTTGCTTGCTCTGGTAGGTTCACACGGTCTTCTTATCTGCTTTGTTGGGGAATAGGCGGGGCATCTCGGCAAGGTGCACAGCCAGCCATTCGGCCTCGGACAGGGCTGCGGGCAAACCGGAGGTCCATCGCTGCGTCTTCAGTGCGCCGGCGCGCCCAAGGTTTTGAGATACTTGACTGCCTCTCCGCTCGTGACAACATCGCCGTATTTCAGATCGATATCGGCGAGAAAGGTCCAGTGTGTGGTTTGTAAGCGATCGAAGCTCGCGTCTGCGACAACCGAGATTTTGTAGTTATTGGAGAACCCATCCACCGCGGTGGCATAGACGCAACCGCTTGTCGTTCCTCCACAGATAATCAGCGAGTCGATCTGGTTCGCAATGAGGTAGGGCATGAGTCCGGTACCACTGAACAGGCTCGGCTTGCCCTTGGAAAACACCAGTTCGCCCGGCGCTGGAGCGATCTCGGCGACGATCTGATTGTCGCCCTTCTCGGTACTCACGGGCGCCGGACCGTCTTCGCGACCGCGGCGGTTCTTCGTTCCCCAAAGGCCTGGCTCATACTCGGGGCTGGCCGGATCCTCCATAGTGCTGTAGATCACCGGGATCCTTGCGCGCCTCGCCGCAAGCAACAGCGCCGTAAGATGTTTGACGGCAGCCCACGCCGCCTCGCCGCAGGAGCGGCGCTGCTCGGCAATGGCTTCGAGTATCGGCTTCGGCGTCCGCCCACAGAAGCTGTAGGTGGCATCCACGATCAGCAGTGCAGGTCGCGTACCGAAGCCACAACGCCGGCCATATCCTGCACGATCGGCAATTATCCGATCCGCCGGCGTCAGGCAGTGGGTCAGAGCAGCCGCAAGTTCTTCCGGCGTCATATCCGTGTCATGGCTCATCAGCGGTGCTCCCTACTTAGGCTGGAAAAGGCTCGTGCAGCACCATTCCAAGTCCAGTCTCGTCGAGAGCTACGCTTTGAGAGGCCGTGATCTTCTATTTCGTCCAACTGGGCAGCATGTCGGAAACCTTGACCGGCTTGAAATCACTCGTGCGCTTGAGAATATCGAGCCAAGTCTGAAGGTCGGCGCGCTGCTGCGCGCCCAAGTCTTCGGGGCTTGTCGAAAAATGGAACTCCGGGATCGGCGTATTTTGCAGGGGTGGTCCCTTCAACCCCGTGTAAGAACTCAGGATCTCGCGTGCCTCGGCAGGATTGGCGTAGATCCATTTCGTCGCCTCGTCCAGCGCAGTATTGAAGCGCATGATGAGTGCCTGATTGTTGTTCGCCCATGCCCGCTGCGATAGCCAGATGCCGATATACGCCCGGTCTCCGATCGACCGGAACGGATCGCCAAGAGCAATACCGCCCGCCGCGATGGCGCTGGTGGCGAACGGCTCAATTTCCTCGATCGCATCGACGCGGCCTGCACGCAGCAAATCGGGCAACTGCGGAACGGTGCCGATCACCCAGCGGATGCTGTCGAGATTCACGCCTTCCTTCTGCAGTATGTTGAGGAGGGAAAAGTGAATGTTTCCCGTTAGGGTGAGCGTCCCAACGGTCTTGCCCTCCAGTTGTTTGAATGTGGTGATGCCACTGCCCCCGCGAGCAACGATGTTTGATGTCGGCACCTTTTTCGTATCGAGGGCCCCACCCGTAATGTTTACGACCGGAATTCCCTGGCCGGAAGCCGCGATCAGGGCAGGCTGCGTCCCCTGCATGACATCGAACTGACGGCCCAGCGTGGTGATCGAGTCGGAGATCGGCACCGGGGACACGCTCCACTTAACGGTAATGCCGTGTTTGGCAAAAATCCCTTGTTTGTCTGCCACGACCAAAGGCAACCCTGTCGTGGTCGGTTGAATCGTAACCGTTATGCTGTTTGTCGCGGGCTGTTGTGCAAATGCGGAGGTTCCGCTAGCCAGCGTCAGCACAGCGACGAAGCAGAATCTCCAGAGACTCTCGAATAAACGATAAAAGGGGTGCATTGTCTCTCTCCGTTACTTCATTGATTGTTGTTTGTTGCGAGGGGGTAAGAGCGTCCCGAAGCAAAAGCACCGCGAGATACACTTGCTTCGGCTACATATCTAAGGTCTAACTTAGAATAATGTACCCGATGATGGGCACGCGCACAACTTTTTGAGGCAGCATGGAGCGAATCCGGGCTCGACTATCCCCCGTTTGAGGGTGCTCTCAAATCTGCACGATGCATCTCAAACCGCCATCCTTTGGTGAATCCAATGTGCCGCCGCCAGGGTGCGCGGATCATCATTGATGCGGCCACACACCTGCAGACCCACCGGCAGGCCATTTGGCCCTTTGTGCACAGGCACCGTGACGGTGGGTGTCCACAGAAAGGACCAGATCTGATTCAATGCCGTCGGACCGGTGCTGGAAAGTCCCACCGGCGCTTCCCCAAGCGCACTGGGTGCGATCAAGACGTCGCACTCGCCCATCGCCTCGCCGATCATCGCGCGACATTGGTATCCGATCTCCTGCGCCTTGACGTAAGCCTCGCCCGTGATTCGGCCTGCCTCCTCTAAGCGCTCGAGCAGGGTCGGATCCAAGCCCGAGGGATTGCGGTAAAACTCGTCGCTAAAGGATCGCCACATTTCGAACATAAAAACCGTCCAGTGGGCATCGCGCAGCGGTCGGAAAGCGTTGGGAAAGACAAACTCGCTGACGCGCGCTCCAGCGCGCGAAAGTTCGCGCCGGGCGCGGTCCATCGCTTCCAAGGTTTCGGCTTGCATGAGGTTGGCGTCGAAGGTAGGGCAGATACCTATCCGCAGGGCACGCTCTTCGACTGGCAGGCTGATCAACCGTGCATCGTTGGTTTGCGTGCCGACATAAAGCGCGACGTCGGCTACGCTGCGGGCAAACACGCCGACCGTGTCGAGACTGTCTCCCTCCACCTTGCAACCGGCGCGGGAAAGCAGATTGAAACTTGGCTTATAGCCGACTACGCCACAGAAGGAGGCCGGCCGAATGGCCGAGCCCACCGTCTGGGTGCCGATGGCGAGCGGGGTCATGAAATCGGCGACCGCGGCTGCAGACCCCGCGGACGATCCGCCGGGTGTATGGTCAAGATTATGGGGATTGCGGGTCTTGCTGGGAACGTGGGTCGCCAGCTCGCAGGTGACCGTCTTGCCCATGACCACCATACCGACATGGCGGGCTCGGGCCACCGTGGCCGCATCCGTGGCCGGCCGATAGCCTTTGTGGATCGCGCAGCCATACTCTGTAGGCATGTCGAAGGTGTCGAAGATGTCTTTGACGCCCAGCGGTATGCCGTGCAACGGGCCGCGTGCCTGCCCTTTTTCGAGTTCCCGATCGAGTAGCCGCGCCTGTGCCAATGCTGCCTCCGGATCGAGGTATTGCCAGGCTTGCACATCCTTGTCACGCTCCAGGATGCGCGCGAGGCAGTCGTCTATCAACGCTTCGCAACTGATTTCGCGGCTCGCTATCTTCTTCGCGGCCTCGGATGCAGAGAGTTTATTGAATTGGGGCATGGGCTCATTCTTCCTCAGGCTGGTCAATGATACGGTGTCCGCAAGGCATGGATAATAAGCCTGGCTGCAATATACTACTAAGCTGGCAAAGCCGGAACCAGACTGCTGAACCATGGCAATACAACAGTCTCGTTTGTACGAGCAAATTTTGGACGAACCACCGATTTACGTCCGCTCAGAATATTCCTGCGTATGCAGGTGCAAAGATAGAACCCTTGTGGCTTGAGGCCGGAGAGGCCTATAAATGATCGCACAGCAGCCCCTTCTGGGCGGCTTCAATGCTCCTTGAAACAACATCGGCGTTTGCCACTCCCAGGGAAACGCCGATCAAGTCCGTCATCTTGCATGGCTCATAGATTGCTTCGCTTATGTCATTGCCATTGCCAATCCTATTCGCTACATGACGCATTTCTTCGCTGGGGTGATGAGTGGTACAGCGATACCAACAGGTGGTTTCGGACATATTGACTACGTACTGACAGTACAGCCGAATAAATTTCGGCTAAGACCGGCATCAATAGAAAACCCGCAAAGCCAGTCGCAGTGGGGGGTCCATGGCTTGTGTTGGCGGGCCAGAAGATATGTCAATAAAAGCTGGCTAACCAGTTACTCACTGATAGCAGGTCCTGTCGCTCACGGCAGATTCTAGCGCAGTCCGACAAACGATCAAAAACGCTCATGCTCGAGGCGTAAATCCTAGACCGCTTGTTATTCCATGCTACCGGTAATTGTGGCCCCGGATCTCCGACGCCGATTACAGGTGATCGACAAATGGGTTATGAACCCGAAGCACCCGCTCAATGATCTGCCCATCCTGAAAGTCCTCAGAGACAAGCGTTTTGCAGCCCGCAGCCAGCGCCGAGGCAGCGATCATGGCATCGTACATCGACATTTGATACCTTTCCACAAGCTGCAGGCCGAGCTCATGGATGTCCTCAGTCAAGGGGTTTACCGTACAAGCTGCGCGAATTGGTGCGAGTACTTCTCGCACCTCGGCGATGGACATCTTTAACTTACGGGTAGCGATGGATGCAAACTCGTTGAGCACCTGCACGCTAATGTGCCCGCCCTCACCAAGAATATCTTCGGCTCTATCCGCCTTGGCGTCATCGCCGGAAAGCAGGTAAAGCAGAACGTTGGTATCGAAGAAGTGCTCAGCGACGCTCATGCGCCTCCAGACGATCGAACTTGAAATCAGTAGGCAGTCGCCCCCGAAATTTCCTCAGACGGGCGAGTAGTTCGCGGGCTGATGCTTTCTTCTTGACGCCGAACGCGTGATCGCCGGCAACATGAATTTCGATGTCGTCGCCTTCCTTCAGATTCAACGCCTCGACTACGACGGCAGGTAGTCTGACGGCCAGACTGTTACCCCACTTGGCGACTTGCATGTTCGGCTCCATCACTGGTAGATATACATCGTGTATTGTATATCCATTCTGTGGATATGCAAACCGATCTCTCCACAATCTGAAAAAGGGGCATACCGTACCGCCTGCCCACTTCTTGCTCCGCCGATGCGTGCCATACGCATCGGTAATTGCAGCATGGGAATCGTTGAGAGAAGGCAGTTGTCACGATCAGTAGCGGGGCACGGTCTTTTCTTCGTCTCTTGGCAGTCCTGGCAGTTTCTCCCTGATCGCCTCGATCATCTTCACATCATGCTCCGTGACTTGGTCGAGGATCTTGTCGCGGATCAGTCTGCCAAAGTACTCGTAGTCACCCGGCGCTATGGGATTGTCGACGCAATCAGCAAGCAGATTGAGGATGCCCTTGTGTGTCTTACGATGCCGGGGCAGATCGGCGTATGCCATCATCTCCATCAACGCCTCCTCGCGGGTGAAGTGCTGTGACAGGAAGTGGTGGAGGCGGTGCAGAACGGGGTGAATCAGATGCCGCTGATTCCTGGAGGCGACCACTTCGCTGAACTTGGCAGCCAGGTCTGCGAGTACCATGTGCTGAGCATCAATATCAGGGATGCCGAGCAGGTACTTCTCGTCGAGGGTGGCCGGCGGGTTTGGCTACATATGGCGATTATGCCAGCTTCGCGGTAGTGCGTTGCATAACGCCTCAACCAGTCGCTCAGAGTAAACCTTAGTTGTGCGAACACGGCTTGCCTGTAAGCGCATATTCCCCAAACTGCCTTATTGGGAAAGCTATTGTACCCTTCACCTTAGCCGGCTCCCGGCACGAGACAAGCTTATTACCGCCCGCGATATCTTCCCGGTAAAGCGGAATGCAAGTTTCCATTTAATTGCTCCTACTGCAATACAGCCCGCCGACCGGCACACACGCTGCCTGGCTCAACGCCTTGTTTCGAATGATTTCAGAGGCACTTTCCGGTTAGGCACGAAAATTGATAGGTATGTCCCATGAAAGTCCGTCCGCAGTCGCTGCGGGTAGCCCGATAGTCCAGTCCGATAGGGAGAAACGACAACATGGAGCGGAACCAGGTCTTTTTTGACGAAAACCGGGAGTCGTTGAACCAACTGGAAAAACGGCTTGATCTTGGCCGCCGCGAATTCCTGCAGTTCTGCTCGACGGTGGCTGCAACCATGGGTTTGCCGGCCGGTGCCGAAGCTGCGATCGCCAAGGCGGTGGAAACCGCCAAGCGACCGTCCGTGATCTGGTTGCACTTCCAGGAGTGTACGGGGTGCTCGGAATCCTTGCTCCGTGCGGAGCATCCTACGCTAGAGAAACTGATTCTCGACGTCATCTCGCTCGATTATCACGAGACCTTGATGGCCGCCGCAGGGCATCAAGCAGAGGCTGCCCGAAAAGACGCGATGAAGGCCAACAAGGGCAAATATATCCTCGTTGTCGAGGGAGCGATTCCCGTCAAAGACGACGGCATCTACTGCAAGATCGGCGGCAAAAAAGCCATCAACCTGGTCAAGGAGTGTGCGGCCGATGCGGCAGCGGTAATCGCCATCGGTTCCTGCGCTTCATGGGGCGGCATGCCCTCCACCGACCCGAATCCGACCGGCGCCTCCAGCGTGGCCGAGGTACTCGGCAAGCCGGTGGTGACCATTCCCGGTTGCCCACCCAACCCCTATAACTTCCTCGCCACCGTGGTGCATTTCCTGACCTTTGGCAAGTT
This sequence comes from uncultured Sterolibacterium sp., assembly GCA_903930535.1. GTDB lineage: Bacteria > Pseudomonadota > Gammaproteobacteria > Burkholderiales > Rhodocyclaceae > CAIYYX01. The sequence continues at coordinate 20,962 of CAIYYX010000181.1, forward strand.
CCCCGAGGTGGATAAACTGGGCCGGCCAAAATTTGCCTATGGTCGCCTGATCCACGAGAACTGCGAACGTCGCGCCCACTTCGATGCCGGCCGCTTCGCCATGGAGTTCGGCGATGCCGGACATCGCCAGGGCTATTGCCTGTACAAGCTCGGCTGCAAGGGGCCAGAGACTTACGCCAACTGCTCGGCCATCGGCTTCGGCGATGCCGGGGAGAACAACTGGCCGGTCGGCTGCGGACATCCCTGCATCGGTTGCTCGGAGAAGGGCGTCGGCTTTACCAAGCCCATCCACCAAGTCGCCAAGATGCTGAATGTCACACCGCCGCTGCAATATCCGCGCATTGTCGAGGAACAGGGCAAGGCGGCCTCATTCGCATCGGCAGCTGCTGTCGCGGCAATCGCCGGTGCGGCGGCAGGTGCTGCGGTCATGCTGACGCGCAACCTCGGCCTGTCTCATGCTGCACAAGAGGCGAAGAAAGCGGACAGCGACAGCGCCGGCAAGGAAAAGGTGTGACCATGAGCTCCCGTCGCGATTTTATCAAGGGGTTCTTCGCCAGTGGCACTGCGCTGGCCGCAGGTGTGGCCAGCGAGCCGGCCTGCGCGCGGGAAACCAAGAAGCTGGCCCCGGGCGCAATGGGCCTGCTCTACGACGCGACTCTCTGCGTCGGCTGCAAGGCCTGCGTGTCGGCCTGCAAGCAGGCAAACGACAATCCGCCCGAATTCAGCACGGTCGATCAACTCTGGGACACCCCGCTCGATACTTCCGGCCATACCTTCAATCTGATCAAGATGTATCGCAACGGCACCATGGAGGTCAAGGATCAGGAACTGGATGGCTACGCATTCATGAAGACATCCTGCATGCACTGCGGCGATCCGTCTTGCGTCTCGGCCTGCCCTGTGTCCGCGATGGCCAAAGATCCCGTCACGGGCGTGGTCGGCTACGATCCCGAGAAATGCATCGGCTGCCGTTACTGCGTCGCGGCCTGTCCCTTCGGCATTCCGAAATACCAGTACGATTCGCCCACCGGAAAAATCGGCAAATGCGAACTCTGCCGACACCGCTACAAGGATGGCCGTTACTCGGCTTGCGCCGAGGTTTGCCCGACTGGCGCCACGCTCTTCGGCAAGACATCGGAACTGCTGATCGAAGCCCGCCGCCGCCTGGCCTTGAAGCCCGGCCAACGGACCAAATTCCCGCGCGGCAAACTGGGCGGCCCGGACCAAAGCTACGAAGCACCGGCGAGCAAATACCTGCAGCATGTCTATGGAGAAAAGGAGTATGGCGGCACCCAGGTTCTGAAATTGTCCGCCGTCAATTTCCAGAAGGTGGGCATGCCAGATCTGCCCGAAAACGCCGCAGCCGCATTGTCGGAAACCATCCAGCACACTTTGTACGGCAATCTGATCATGCCCTTCGCCGTGCTGGGCGTAATGGCTTTCGCCGCCAAGCGCAACGTCAAGGATGACGATGCGCAAGGCGAGAAACACGAGGATTGAGATCATGACGAATCCATCCCAAGCCTCCGTCGCCTCTCACGCCCCGGCCCCGCTGGGCGGTAGTCTGATCACCCCCACCACCTTGATCTGCGGCGTACTCATTGCCATCATGCTGGCGGTGCTGGCCGTGCGCTTCTTCCTGGGACTTGGCGCCGTCACCAATCTCAATGACGGTTATCCTTGGGGCATCTGGGTGGTCGTCGATGTCATCATCGGTTCCGCATTCGCCTGCGGCGGCTTTTCCGTGGCAATGCTGGTATACATCTTCAACCGCGGCGAATACCACCCTCTGGTCCGCCCTGCTTTGCTGGCCTCGCTCTTCGGCTACACCCTGGCAGGTGCGGGCGTCATCTTCGACCTGGGTCGGTGGTGGAATTTCTGGCACATATTCTCGCCGTCCTATTGGAACCCCAACTCGGTGATGTTCGAAGTGGCTGTCTGTATTTCGCTGTACATCATCGTCATGTGGATCGAGTTTTCGCCGGCCTTTCTCGAACAATTCGGCAAGTATGAGGTCAAGAAAAAGCTCAACAAGATGCTGTACATTTTCGTTGCACTGGGTACCGTCCTGCCGATGATGCACCAATCCTCTCTGGGAACCTTGCTGGTGGTGATGGGTGTGCAAATCAATCCGCTCTGGGCAACCCCGCTGGAGCCCCTGCTCTACTTGCTGACAGCGATCACCATGGGCTACGCCGTCGTGCTGTTTGAGTCTTGCGTCGCATCCACGGGCTATCGCCGGAAGTTGGAGACCCGCCTGCTGACGCCGATGGCGAAAGTCATGCTGGGCTTCCTGGTCGCATATCTGCTCGTGCGCATCGGCGATCTGGTGGTGCGTGGCGCGTTGCCGCATGCCTTCCAGGCTTCGCTCGAAGCCCTGATGTTCTGGATCGAGACCGCCTGCTTTGCGGCGCCGTTGCTGCTGATCGGATCAGAGGCTAATCGGCGCAACCCGGCCAGGTTGTTCCTTGCCGGCATGCTCTTGATGCTGGGCGGCGCGCTGTTAAGGCTGAACGGCTTCCTCATCGGCTACGAGACCGGTGACGGATTCCACTACTTCCCCGCCTTGCCGGAACTGCTGGTCACGGTCGGCATGTTTTCCGTTGAAGTGCTTGGCTACATCATCATCACCCGCCGCTTCCCGGTGCTTCCCCGGGAAGCGACCACCCATTGAAGGATGGAGACAGAACCATGACTCGCGTAACCATTGATCCGATCACCCGTATCGAAGGCCACCTGCGCATCGACGTCGATGTCGACGACGGCAGGGTCAAAAAGGCATGGTCCTCAGGCCAGATGTGGCGCGGCGTCGAGCTCATCCTGCTCGGCCGCGATCCACGCGACGCCTGGGCCATCACCCAGCGCATTTGCGGCGTGTGCACCACGGTGCATGCGATCACCTCGGTGCGCGCAGTGGAGAATGCCCTGCAACTCGAAGTACCGCTGAATGCCCAGTTCATCCGCAACCTGATCATCCTGGCGCATTCGGTCCATGACCAGATTGTGCACTTCTATCATCTCTCGGCACTTGACTGGGTCGATGTCACCTCCGCCCTGAAAGCCGATCCGGACAAGGCGGCCAGCCTGGGCGAGAGCCTGTCGTCGTGGAGCCTTAACAACAAGCACGAAATGCGCAAGACCCATGAGCGCCTCAAGCATTTCGTCAATGGCGGCCAACTCGGCATATTCACCAATGGCTACTGGGGTCATCCGGCCATGAAGCTGTCGCCCGAAGTGAACCTGATGGCGGTAGCGCATTATCTGCAGGCACTGGAAGTCCAGCGCAAAGCCAACAAGATCGTATCCATCCTCGGCTCCAAGACACCGCACATCCAGAACGTTGCGGTCGGCGGCGTGGCCAACCCGATCGCCACCGATTCTCAGGCGGTTCTGACAGTCGAGCGTCTGATGGCGATCAAGGGCTGGATCGACGAACTGGCGGACTTCGTCAAGAATGTCTATTTGATAGATGTCGCCGCGATCGGCGCTTTCTATTCCGACTGGACCAAGATCGGTGTCGGCGTCACCAACTATCTCTCAGTGCCGGATATCCCGATGGACACCAAGGGCACTAAGTTCGCCCTGCCCGGCGGGTTCATCGAGGGCGGTGATCTAACGAAATTCAAGCCCATCACCAAGTTCGGCGACGAATACTTCACCAAGGGCGTCGAGGAGTCGGTAAAGCACTCGTGGTATGACTACACCAAGGGCGGGGCGCTTCATCCCTATAAAGGCGAGACCAAGCCCCACTACACAGACTTCAAGGAAGACGCCAAGTATTCCTGGATGAAGTCGCCGACCTTCTACGGCAAGGTGGCCCAGGTAGGACCCCTCGCGCGCGTCCTCGCTATGTTGGCGGCGGGCCATGAGCCAACCAAGAAATACGCCACTGCCACGCTGGACACGGTTTCCGCCTTGGCCAAGACCAAGGTTGGCCTGGATGCGATGCACTCCACCATAGGTCGCCATGCCGCCCGCGCCATATCCTGCGCAGTGCAGGTTGATATGCTGGCCGATCAATGGACGGCACTGGTCGGCAACATGGCCAAGGGCGACATCGCGACCTTCAACAAGCCGACTTTCCCCAAAGGGGAAATCATGGGCGTGGGCTTCCACGAGGCACCGCGCGGGGCCTTGTCTCATTGGGTGGTCATTGACGACGGAAAAATAAAGAACTACCAGTGTGTCGTGCCCTCGACCTGGAACGCTTGCCCGCGCAACGAGAAGGACGAGCCGGGTCCGTACGAAGCCTCGCTCATGAATACGCCGATTGCCGATCCGGACAAGCCCCTGGAAGTACTGCGCACGATCCACTCGTTTGACCCCTGCATCGCCTGCGCGATCCACGTCACGGACACGGAGTCCGGCTCGGCCATAAGCGTCAAGGCAAAGTAGCTTGGACACCGTCGGTGCATCCGGAAAGAACGGTATGAGAGTGATCGTCCTGGGCATCGGCAACACCATCATGACCGACGAGGGCGTCGGCGTTCATGCCGTCGAAGCCTTGCGCCAGGAATTTTCCCTGCCGGAGTTCGTCCAGATCATCGATGGCGGCACCAGCAGCATGGAGTTGCTGGACGATCTCGCGGACGTAGACCTGCTGCTGGTAGTCGACGCCGTCCAGGCAGGCAAGCCCGAAGGTACGCTGGTGCGCCTGGCCGACAACGAAGTTCCGGTGTTCTTTCGCAGCAAGCTCTCGCCGCATCAAATAGGGCTCTCGGATGTGATGGCCAGCCTGGAGTTCGTCGGTCAGTTTCCCAAACAGATGGTGGTGATCGGTGTCCAGGCGGAAAATTTTGAGCTTGGCCTGAAAATGACCCCGTTGATCGAGTCGAGGCTGCCTGGCCTGGTGGCCATGGTCGTCGCCGAACTGGCGCAGCATGGCATAGAGGCCCTGCCCAATCAACTCGCGCTCGCCTGACATGTGCCTCTCCCTTCCTTCCCGGGTTGTCGCCATCGACGGATTGCTCGCAACCGTCGAAGCGGAGGGAGAACAACGCCAGGTCAATCTGATGCTGCTCGATGAGGAAATCGCATTGGGTGACTACCTGCTGATCCAGGCGGGGGGAATCGCTTTTGAGCGGGTTGACCAAGAACGTGCCGAGGAAACCCTGCGTCTGATGCGGGACATCGCCGGGCAGGGCGAAACCGACATCCATGCTTGGTGACATGCGCCGCCATGCGAGCGATCCGTCGCGTCTAGTCGAGGCGGCATTTCATCGCATCCACATCGAACACATGCACGATGTTCCCATAGCGAACTCGGCACTCCAGGTGCAGGCGCTCGATTTCGCGCTCTGGCAGCACAATTGGCTGGGTGTGTTGATCACGCCCTGGTTCATCAACCTGCTGCTGCTCCCGGGAACTGATGGCCAGTGGGAGAGCGTGTCCGGCAACAAGCGTCTGTTTCGCAACTTTCCGTCGGGCAACTACGCATTTCTTGGCGGCAAGGAAGATGAAATCGGCGAGTACCAATCCTGCTCGCTGATCTCGGCCATGTCCGAGTTTGCCGCTCAAGAGGATGCCTGTGCAGTGGCCAGGGAGGTGATCAAGCACATGATCAAGGCGCCGGAACCGGAACTCAATACAACCGTGGCACCCAAAGAACCCTCGCCCAGCAAGCGCAGATTCCTGTTGTTCGGCTACCGGCGCTGACCGAGCGGCGCTTCTGTCCCGTACGATGAGCGGCAACGCCTTTTTCAGCAGACTCCAAGCCCGCCGCAGACAATTGTTGATTGCAGCCTGTGCGGCCGGTGCGGCAGTTCCCGCCGTGTGGTATTTGGCCGGCCGCCCGCAAGCACCGGAAGGAAGTCCGACCGCGCTATCGATCGGCAATCTGCCGCCAGGAAAATTGCTCAGCATCGACTGGCAGGGGCGAACGGTATGGGTCCTGCGCCGCAGCAGCGAGATGGTGGCCATGCTGGCGGAGCATGAGGCTGAACTCGTCGATCCGGGTTCTGCGCATTCATTGCAGCCTGAGCCATGCCGCAACTCTCATCGCTCCTTGCGGCCGGATCTCTTTGTCGCCATCGGGCAATGCACCCATCAGGGCTGTCCGCCCAATCTGCGCCTTGGCAGTGACGGGCGCGGCGAGTTTCTTTGTCCCTGCCATAGCTCGCGCTATGATCTGGCTGGTCGTGTCTTCCGTCACGGCCCGGCAATGACCAACCTGGTGATTCCGGTCTATCGCATGGAGTCCGGTGACCGCCTGGTGATCGGAGTCACTTGATGTCCGGATTAGTCTGCGGTCCTGACGGCAAGCACTTCGATGTCTTGTCCATGCGCGAGCGATGGATGTCGCTGATCATGATGGCTAAGGGAGTCCGTGGAGCATGAGCATTGCCGGCGAACTCACGCTGAAACTCCTGCACGACAATAGCCATGTGGTCGGTGTGCGCGTGGTGTCCACCCGTCCGCGCGCCTCGCGCCTGCTGGTGGGAAAATCGGCATCGGTTGCATTACACTTGCTCCCTCTGCTATTCACCGTCTGTGGCGGCGCCCAGCGCCTCGCAGGAGAGGCCGCCGTAGCCGCAGCACGCGGCCAGATGCAACCGGCCACCCAAGCCGAAGATTTGCTAGTGCTCTGTGAAGCGACGCAAGAACACCTTTGGCGGCTGTTGCTCGATTGGCCGGAACTTCTGGGCCAGGTTCCGCTGCAGGCCGAATTTTCCGCCTGGTTTCGACGCCTGGGCTTGAGCGGCAAGTCCGGTTGCTGGCCGGATTGGGGCGAGAGCTTCGCCGACTTTGTTGCCGGCGAACTGCTGGGCATGCCAATGGCAACTATGGCGCAATTGACGAGTTATGCGCCGGATGATGCCGGCAATAGCCTGGCTCAGCGCATCTGGAACGCTTTGCCGGACGCACCCGGGGAAGACCGCGGCGCCTGGCTGCCGCAGACTTCGGCCGAGGCTCTTGCGCTGGACCTGAACGGCAATTGGGACGAAGCCTTCGAGCGCAGCCCCGAATGGCGGGGTGCGCCGGCAGAGACCGGCGCACTGGCGCGCTGGCGCACCCATCCGGCGGTAAGCGGAGCACTACTCGTCTATGGACGCAGTGCCCGGCCGCGCCTCCTGGCGCGATTGCTGGACTTGGCGCTATGCGCAGGCCAGCTTGCCGCAGGGGCGAGCGATGCATTCGCGCCGCCGATAGATGCCTGCAACATCGCGCCGGGCGTTGGGGTCGCCCGGGTCGAAACAGCCCGCGGCACCCTGCTGCATCGGGTACGTCTGGAGGACGAGCGGGTGGCCGAATACGCGTTGCTGGCGCCGACCGAATGGAATTTTCACTCATGCGGCGCCTTTGCCTCGTCCTTGCTTGGCGCGCCGTACATGGATTTGGCGAGCTTGCGTCATCGCGCCGCAACGCTGGCATTGGCCCTTGACCCCTGCGTTCCCTATTCGCTGGAGATCGAGCATGCATGAGATGTCGTTGGCCGAAGGAGTTTTGCAGCTGATCGAGGATGCCGCACGCGACCAGGGTTTTAACTCGGTGCGCACGGTATGGTTAGAAATCGGACAGATGTCCAGCGTGGAACCGGAAGCGATGCGCTTTTGCTTCGATGCCGTGACCCGCGACAGCATCGCCGAAGGAGCGATCCTGGAGATCATCGATACCCCGGGAACAGGCTGGTGCATGGCGTGTGCACTGACTGTCCCGATGCAAGCGCGGTATGATCCTTGTCCACGTTGCGGGTCCTATCAGGTGCAGGCCACGGGCGGCACCGAAATGCGCGTCAAGGAACTGGAAGTCGACTAGGACACTTCGTCCCGACTCCCCTATACGGAGGTATTGAAATGTGCACCACTTGCGGTTGCGGCAGCGGAGAAACCAGGGTCGAAGGCGAAGCGCACGATCACGATCATGCCCACGCCTTCAAGCCGTTACTAGGTCAGGGCCAGCTGCATTATGGCCTCGCTCACAGGCAAGCGCCGGGCATGTCGCAAGGGCGCATGGTGCGGATCGAACAGGACATCCTGGCGAAAAACAATAGCTATGCGGCAGCCAATCGCCGATGCTTTGCCGATCGCGGCATTTTTGCCCTGAACCTGGTTTCCAGTCCAGGCTCAGGCAAGACCACGCTGCTGGTGAGAACCATTCTGGCACTCAAGGGCGGCTTGCCGCTGGCAGTGATCGAAGGCGACCAGCAAACCAGTCAGGATGCCGAACGGATCCGCACGACCGGGGCGCAAGCCGTCCAGATCAATACCGGCCGCGGCTGCCACCTCGATGCCCACATGGTCGGTCACGCCATGGAGAAACTCGAACTGCCCGACGCCGGGGTATTGATGATCGAGAATGTCGGCAATCTGGTGTGCCCCGCCGCCTTCGATCTGGGCGAAGCGCACAAGGTGGCGATCCTGTCGGTCACCGAGGGTGAGGATAAGCCGATCAAGTACCCGGACATGTTCGCCGCCGCGAGTCTCATGCTGCTCAACAAGTGCGACCTGTTGCCCTACCTGGATTTCGATGTCGACCAGGCCATCGCCTACGCCCGGTGCATCAATCCCCGGCTGGAAGTGATCCGTACCTCTGCGACCAGCGGCGAAGGCATGGACGATTGGCTGGCCTGGATCATGCGCGGCGCAGCGACGGCGCGAGGGCAGGGGGCAACGGGGCGAGGCTGAGCGTGATCGCGCAGCGCATCCGCGTCACCGGCGTGGTTCAGGGCGTCGGCTTCCGGCCGTTTGTCTGGCGCCTGGCCACGGAACTGGGCGTCACCGGTTGGGTACGGAACGATGCCGCTGGCGTCGAGATCAATGCCGAAGGCTCCGAGGAATGCCTGCGCGGGCTGCGCGAGCGACTGGGGCTGGAGGCGCCGCCGCTGGCGCGGGTCGACAGCATCGAGGCCTGCGCGGCAGCACCGCAAGGCCACGCTGGTTTCACCATAGCGGCCAGCGTTGCCGGCAACATCGCCACCGCCACGGCCATCGGCCACGACACGAATATTTGTACCGACTGCGTGGCGGAAATCTGTGCGCCGTCCGGACGGCGCTCGCGCCACGCGTTCATCTCCTGCACCCATTGCGGACCGCGGTTCACGCTGACCACTGGCCTGCCTTACGACCGGCGACAGACCAGCCTGGCGCCTTTTCCCATGTGTGCCGATTGCGCGCGCGAGTATGCCGATCCAGGCAATCGCCGCTTTCACGCCCAGACCATCTGCTGCCCTGCCTGCGGCCCGCAACTCAGTCTGCTTGACATGAGCGGCGCTGCCCTGGCGGGCGACCCCATTGGTGAGGCATGGCGCCTGCTCAAGGCCGGCGCCATTGTCGCGATCAAGGGTCTGGGCGGCTTCCAACTGGTCTGCGATGCGCGCAACGCGCGGGCGGTGACGATGCTGCGGGAGCGCAAGGGGCGCGAGGAGAAGCCTTTTGCACTGCTTCTGGCGAATGCCGCATCGGCCGACGAGTTTGCCGAGCAGGGTGACGCGGAACGCGAACTGTTGGCGGTGGCCGAGCGCCCGATCGTCTTGCTGAAGAAGCGCGCCGGCGCCGACAGCGCCTTGGCCGGCGTCGCCCCCGGCCTGGCCTGGCTGGGCGTGATGCTGCCGGCCACGCCGATCCAGTTGTTGTTGTTTCATGAGGCGGCCGCTCGACCCTCCGGCGTCGCTTGGCTGGCAGCGCCTCAGGCACTGGCGCTGGTGTGCACCTCGGCCAATCCCGGCGGCGAACCGCTGGTGATCGGCAATGGCGAGGCACTGGAACGGCTCGCCGGCATTGCCGATGCGCTGCTGCTGCATGACCGGGACATCGTCGTGCGCTGCGACGACAGCGTGCTGCGCGTCCAGCCTGCGGGGCCGCAGTTCATCCGACGGGCGCGCGGATTTACGCCACGCGCGATCAAACTGGCAAGGTCGGGGCCGAGCGTCTTGGCCCTGGGCGGCTGGTTCAAGAACACGGTTTGCGTTACGCGCGCGGACGAAGCCTTCGTCTCGCAGCATGTCGGGGATCTCGACAATGCCGCCACTTGCGCTTTCCTGGAACAGACCGTGGCGCACTTGCTCGGCATTCTGGAAGTCGAACCGGTCTTAGTGGCCCACGATCTGCATCCGGACTTTCATTCCAGCCGCTTCGCCGCGCATTTTGCCCATGAGCGCGGCTTGCCGCTGCTGGCAGTGCAGCACCATCATGCGCACATCGCTTCGGTCCTGGCGGAACACCGGCATCATGGGCCGGTGCGGGGTTTGGCGCTGGACGGCGTCGGTCTGGGCACGGACGGACAGGCCTGGGGCGGCGAGTTGCTGCGCGTAGAGGGGGCTGACTGGCAACGGATCGGTAAACTCGCGCCGCTGCCGCTGCCAGGCGGCGACCGCGCGGCCCGGGAACCTTGGCGCATGGCCGCCTCAGCCCTGCATGCGCTGGGCCGCTCGGGCGAGATCGCCACGCGATTCGCCAGCATGCCCGGCGCACCCACGATCGCCCAGTTGCTCGTGCACGACATTAATGCACCGCGCAGCTCGAGCATGGGACGCCTGTTCGACGCGGCGGCTGGTCTGCTCGGCGTGCGCCAACTTGTCAGCTTCGAGGGGCAGGCTGCCATGCTGCTGGAGGGTCTGGCGGGGGCACATGGCGAGTTGCCGCCGCCGTGTGACGGCTGGCAGATTGCCGCCGACGGCCAGCTTGATCTTCGGCCGCTCCTGGCGGCAATCGCCGATTGCGCCGAGCCCGGCTATGGCGCGGCCTTGTTCCATGCGACCCTGATCGCGGCGCTCGCCGCCTGGGTCCAGACCGTCGCAGAGGCCGGGAATGAGGACATTCGGACCCTTGTCTGCGGCGGGGGGTGCTTCCTCAATGACATTTTATCGCGCGGCCTGATAGAGTCTCTGTCTAAGCGTGGGTTCAAGGTTTTGATGGCGCGGCAGTTGCCGCCTAATGACGGCGGTCTCAGCCTGGGACAGGCATGGATCGCAATGCAAACCAAGGGAGTGTAAGAGATGTGTCTGGCATTGCCGGCCCGGGTGGTGGAACTGATGGGAAACGACCTCGGTGTGATCGATCTGGGCGGCGTCAGGAAAGAAGTTTCCCTCGCCCTGCTCGACGATGTCGCCGTTGGCGATTATGTGATCATTCATGTCGGCTACGCGCTGGCTAAGCTCGACCCGGAAGAGGCGGCGAAAACCCTGGCGCTGTTCGCGGAAATGGCGCAGGCCGGAGCATGAGCAAAGTGTCATGAAGTACGTCGATGAATTTCGCGACGGCGAATTGGCCAAGGGCCTGGCCAAGGCCATCGCGGCCGAAGTAGCCCCCCGGCGCGACTACAGTTTCATGGAGTTTTGCGGCGGCCACACCCACGCCATCTCGCGCTATGGCGTGGGCGACCTTTTGCCGCCAAACGTCAGGATGATTCACGGCCCCGGCTGCCCGGTGTGCGTGCTGCCGATCGGCCGCATGGACCTGGCGATCCGGCTCGCACTGGACCGCGGCGTGATCCTGTGCACCTACGGCGACACGCTGCGGATCCCGGCATCAAACGGACTGTCTCTGCTGAAAGCCAAGGCCGGCGTGGGCAACATCGGCAATATTGGCAGCACACGCGGCGACATCCGCATGGTTTATTCGACGACCGATGCGCTGAATATCGCCCGCGAGCATCCGGGCCGCGAAGTGGTATTTCTCGCCATCGGCTTCGAGACCACGACCCCGCCCACGGCACTAGCGATACTCCAGGCACATCGGGAGGATCTGCAGAATTTCAGCGTGCTCTGCAATCATGTGCTTACGCCCGCGGCCATCACCCATATCCTCGAGTCGCCGGAAGTACGCCAGTACGGCACCGTGCCGCTGGACGGATTCATCGGCCCGGCGCACGTGAGCACGGTGATCGGCAGCAGACCCTATGAGTATTTCGCCGAGGAATACAGAAAGCCGGTGGTGATCGCCGGCTTCGAGCCGCTCGACGTGATGCAGGCGATCTGCATGCTGGTGCGCCAGGTGAATCAAGGCCGCGCCGAGGTCGAGAACGAGTTCAGCCGCGCGGTGACGCGCGAGGGCAATCTCAAGGCGCAGCGACTGGTCTCTAATGTGTTTGAACTGCGGCGCAGCTTTGAATGGCGAGGCCTGGGCGAAGTCCCCTACTCCGCATTGCAAATCCGTGCCGGCTTCGCGCGATTCGACGCCGAACGCCGCTATGGTCTGAACTATGTGCCCGTGCCGGACAACAAGGCCTGCGAGTGCGGTGCCATCCTGCGCGGGGTGAAGAAGCCCCGGGACTGCAAGATTTTCGGCACGGTGTGCACCCCGGAGAATCCCATGGGCTCGTGCATGGTCAGCTCGGAAGGCGCCTGCGCTGCGCATTACAGCTTCGGCCGCCACAAGGATTTCTCTGGGGACGGGGGCAATTCATGAACGGAGTGCGCAAGCGCTACCTGCGCCCGCTGGATTTCAAACTGGGCCGAGTGGACATGTCCCACGGCGCCGGCGGACGAGCAATGGCGCAGTTGATCGATGAATTGTTCGCCGCCGCCTTTGCCAACGACTACCTGTCTCAGGGCAATGATGGCGCGCTGCTGCCGGCCCAGGGCGGGCGACTGGTGATGGCCACCGATGCCCATGTGGTCTCGCCGCTGTTCTTTCCGGGCGGCGACATCGGCTGCCTGTCCATCCACGGCACCATCAACGATGTCGCGGTGATGGGGGCTCGGCCGCTGTGGATCGCAGCCAGTTTCATCATTGAGGAAGGCTTTGCGCTGGGAGAGTTGAAGCGCATTGTGGACTCCATGGCGGAGGCAGCACGAGAGGCCAGCGTGCCTGTCGTCACCGGAGACACCAAGGTGGTGGAAAGCGGCAAGGCGGACGGCGTATTCATCACCACCACCGCTGTGGGCGTGGTGCCCGAGGGCGTGCTGTTGTCGGGAGACCGGGCACGCCCGGGTGATGTCGTCCTGGTGTCGGGGTCTCTGGGTGACCATGGCATGGCGATCATGAGTCGGCGCGAAAATCTGACGTTCGCTGCGCCCATCGTCTCCGACACCGCCGCCCTGCACGGTATGGTCGCCAACCTGCTCGAAACGGGCGCCGACATCCGCGTACTGCGCGACCCGACGCGCGGCGGACTGGCCACCACCTTGAACGAGATCGCGCGCCAGTCGGGCGTGGGCATGATGCTGGAGGAAGCCGCGATCCCGGTGAAGCCCGTGGTGGCAGCGGCCTGCGAATTTCTCGGCCTGGACCCCCTCTATGTGGCGAACGAAGGAAAACTGGTCGCAATCTGCGCCCTCGCAGACGCCAAGCGCCTGCTCTCTGCGATGCGCCGGCATCCGCTGGGGCAGGACGCCGCCATCATCGGCAAGGTGCAGGAGGATGACCACCAGTTTGTGCAAATGAACACCAGCTTCGGCGGCCGACGCATCGTGGACTGGCTCACCGGCGAGCAGTTGCCGAGAATCTGTTAGGGACCGCCGTGCGCATCCTGTTCCTCACCCACAGCTTCAACAGCCTGACCCAGCGTCTGTATGCCGAGCTAGTCGAGCATGGTCATGAGGTCTCCATCGAGTTTGACATTGCCGATTCGGTGACCGAGGAGGCCGTCGCTCAATTTCAGCCCGAGCTCATCGTCGCACCATTTCTCAAGCGCGCGATTCCGCCATCGATCTGGTCGAAACACCTGTGTCTCGTCGTGCATCCTGGCATCGTCGGCGACCGCGGGCCGTCGGCGCTCGACTGGGCGATACAGGAGGGCGAGACTTCCTGGGGCGTGACCGTACTACAGGCCGGAGCGGAAATGGATGCCGGCCCGGTCTGGGCAAGCGTGGCGTTTCCATTGCGGCGCGGCAAGAAGGCCAGCCTGTACCGCAACGAAGTCACCGAAGCGGCGAGGCGCGGCGTGCTCCTGGCGCTGGAGCGAATGGCCGAGTTCACCGCCGGGCGCTGGGCGCCGCTCGAGGTCAGCGGCACGCGCAACCCGGTGCGCGGCCGCTTGCGGCCGCCAATGAAGCAGGCCGACCGCGCCATCGACTGGCACAACGACGAAACCGCGACAGTGCTGCGCAAAATCGACGCCGGAGATGGTTTTCCCGGCGTCGCAGACACCTGGTTCGGCGAACCCTGCCGCGTCTTCGATGCCTGGCCCGAAGCGCGCATCTCCGGCGCGCCCGGAGAGGTCATTGCGCGCCGTGAAACCGCCTTCCTGAGGGCGACGAAAGATGGCGCAGTATGGGTCGGCCATGTCAAGCGCAGCGATGGCTTCAAGCTGCCCGCCGTACTCGGATTCGCGGCCGAAGCCGCTGCTCTGGCAGAAGCGCCGCTGGCCACCTGGTGGGCGGCAGACCATGCCACCTGGCAGGACATCAGTTACGTCGAGCAAGCCGATATCGGCTACCTGCATTTCGATTTCTACAACGGTGCCATGGGCACGCGGCATTGCCAGCGACTGCTGGCCGCTTTCCAGTGGGCGGAAACCCGGCCGACACGGGTGATTGTGCTGGCCGGCGGCGAGGACTTCTGGTCCAATGGCATTCATCTCAACCTGATCGAAACCGCAGACAGTCCGGCCGATGAATCCTGGGCCAACATCAACGCCATGGACGATCTCGCCGAAGCCATCATTCGCTGCAATTCACAACTGACCGTGGCGGCGCTCGCCGGCAACGCCGGCGCAGGAGGCTGTTTCCTGGCACGCGCAACCGATCAGGTCTGGGTGCGCGAGGGAATTATGCTAAACCCGCATTACAAGAACATGGGCAACCTCTATGGTTCGGAGCTCTGGACCTACTTGCTGCCGCCGCGCGTGGGCGCAGAAGGAGCGCGCCGGATCATGCAGCGCCGCCTGCCCATGACAGCGCGACAGTCGGTCGAGTGTGGCTTTTATGACCACTGCTTCAGCGCCGATGCCGGCCACTTCGCCGCCGAAGTCATGTTGAAGGCCAGCGCACTCGCCATTGCCAACGACTTCCCGCAACAGCTTGCGGAGAAGCGCCGAAGACGTGCCGAAGACGAGGCCGTCAAACCCTTGGCCGCTTATCGTGCCGACGAACTGGCACAGATGAGGCGCAACTTCTACGGCTTCGACCCGAGCTACCACTATGCCCGCCACCATTTCGTGCATAAAGTGGCGCATGCATGGACGCCACGTCATCTGGCGCACCATCGCGACCAACGCGCAACACCGGTGGCATGATCATGGCGCTCGGCCAGACACTGCCCCCCCTCCTGATAGTCGACGACGAAGTACGCTCGCTGGAAGCGCTGCGCCGAACCCTGGAAGAGGACTTCACGGTGTTCACCGTTTTGAACGCCACGGAAGCATTGACCATATTGAAACGTGAGTTCGTACAGATAGTGCTCTGCGACCAACGCATGCCAGGGATGTCTGGCGTCGAGTTTCTCAAGCAGGTACGGGACGAGTGGCCCGATGTGGTGCGCATCATCATCTCCGGCTACACCGACGCCGAGGATATTATCGCGGGCATCAACCAGGCCGGCATCTGGCAGTACCTGATGAAGCCATGGCAACCCGAGCAGCTGCTATTGACCCTGAAAGCTGCGGCAGAACTCTATCGTCTGCACCAGGACAACCAGCGCCTCTCGGTTGAGCTGCGCGATAGCCCGATGGAGTTGCAGCATCGGGTGGACGGCAAGCGGGCTCAGGTAAGGGCGCTGTCCGGATTCGAGAAACTGGCCCGCACGCCGGACAGTCCGCTCAATGCCGTCTGCCATCTCGCGGCGCGCTTCGCGCCGCACGAACTGCCCATCCTGATCACGGGAGAATCCGGCACCGGCAAGGAACTCCTGGCCCGCGCCATCCACTATGCCAGCGCCCGGGGCAACATGGCATTCGTGGTCGAAAACTGCGCCGCACTGCCCGATACGCTGCTCGAATCGGAACTCTTCGGTCATAAGCGCGGGGCCTATACCGGCGCCTATGAGGACCGCATCGGCCTGTTTCAGCAAGCCGATGGCGGCACGATCTTCCTCGACGAGATAGGCGAGACTTCGCCCGCCTTTCAGGTCAAATTGCTACGCGCGCTGCAGGAAGGAGAAATCCGCCCGCTGGGCAGCCCGCGTCCGCTGTCGGTGAATGTGCGGGCGATCGCCGCCACCAACCTCGACCTCGAGCAGGAGGTTCAAGCGGGGCGTTTCCGGGAAGACCTCTACTATCGCCTCGCCGCCGTAACGCTGCACATGCCCTCCCTGCGCGATCGGCCAAGTGACATTCCGCTGATCGCGTCAGGCTTGCTTGAGCGCGGCCAGGCAATGCTCCAGCGCAAGGTTAAAGGTTTCACCCGCGAGGCCATGGACTGCCTCTGCGCCTACCGCTGGCCGGGCAATGTGCGCGAACTCTCCAACGAGATCCTGCGCATGCTGGCGCTCGCTGACGGCGAATGGCTGGGTGCGGAACTCATGAGCAGTCGCGTGCTCACTGCGGCGGGCGAAGATGTCCAGCAAGGCGAACTGTCGCTGCTGGCGGGATTCGACGGCAGCCTCAAAGAGCGCATGGAGCAACTTGAGGCCCGCGTGATCAAGGAGGTCCTGATCCGGAACCGGTGGAACAAGACTCACGCCGCCGCCGAGTTGGGACTGTCGCGGGTCGGCCTGCGTTCCAAGCTGGTGCGCTACGGGCTGGAAAAATCATGAACCTGCTCTGGCTCCAATCCGGCGGCTGCGGCGGCTGCACCGTGTCATGGCTGGGGGCGGAAGGCCTGCCCCTGCTTGCCACCCTCGCCGATGAAGACTTGTCGGTCCTGTGGCACCCAAGCCTGTCTGAGGCAACTGCCGCTGAAGCACTGGCGCTGATCGGCGCCTGCGCCGACGGCAGCCAGCCACTCGATATTCTCTGCGTCGAGGGATCGCTGCTGCGCGGCCCGAATGGCAGCGGCCGTTTTCACCTGTTGTCCGGTACCGCAGAACCCTTGATCAGTTGGGTGCGGGTCTTGGCATCGCGGGCGCGTCATGTCGTGGCGGTGGGCACTTGTGCTGCCTACGGCGGGGTGACGGCGGCGGGCGTCAATCCAACCGACGCCTGCGGGCTGCAATACGATGGCGACACCCCTGGCGGTTTGCTCGGCGCCGAATTTCGCGCCGGTGGCGGACTACCGGTGATCAATATCGCCGGCTGCCCGACGCATCCTGACTGGATCAGCGAAACCCTGATCGCGCTGGCGCGCGGCACCATGACCCGCGAGGACCTGGATGAGGTCGGCCGGCCACGCTTCTACGCCGATCAACTGGTCCACCATGCCTGTCCGCGCAACGAGTTCTACGAATTCAAGGCCAGCGCCAACAAGCCCTCCGACCAGGGTTGCCTGATGGAGCATCTCGGCTGCAAGGGTACCCAGGCGCACGCGGACTGCAATCTGCGCCTGTGGAACGGCAGCGGCTCCTGCCTGCGCGGCGGCTTTGCCTGCATCCGCTGCACCGATCCCGGCTTCGAGGAACCCGGCCACCCCTTCGCCGAAACGCCGAAAATCGCCGGCATCCCCATCGGCTTGCCAACCGACATGCCCAAGGCCTGGTTCATCGCACTGGCTGCGCTTTCCAAATCGGCAACCCCGACCCGAGTCCGCGAGAACGCCAAGGCCGACCATATCCTGCGTGCGCCGAGTCTCAAGAAGCCAGCGCGCCGATCATGACACGTCTGATCATGGGCCCGTTCAACCGCGTCGAGGGTGACCTTGAAGTGACGCTCGACATTGCCCAGGGGGCGGTGCAGAGCGCTCACGTGAACTCGCCGATGTATCGGGGTTTCGAGCAAATCCTGCAGGGCAAGGCACCTGCCGATGCCCTGGTGTTTGTGCCGCGCATCTGCGGCATCTGCTCGGTGGCGCAGTCAGCTGCAGCGGCGCAAGCACTCGCCGCGGCCATGAATTTGGTCCCGCCGAAAAATGGAAGGCTGGCGGCCAACCTGACGCTGGCGGCGGAAAACCTGGCCGACCACCTGACGCATTTTTACCTGTTCTTCATGCCTGACTTTGCCCGCGCCGCCTATCAAAAGCGCGCCTGGTTTGCCGACGCCGGGCCGCGATTTCGCGCATTAACGGGCGCTGCGAGCAATGAAATCCTGCCCGCGCGCGCCGCGTTCATGCGCATCATGAGTCTGCTCGCCGGCAAGTGGCCGCACACCCTGGCCGTGCAGCCGGGAGGTTCGTCGCGGCCGCTGCAGGTCTCGGAGACGATCCGCCTCTATCGTCAGTTGCGCGAGTTCCGGGGGTTTCTCGAACGCACCCTGTTCGGCGATACTCTGGAGGCGATCGCATCCCTGGACAGTTGCGCCGCCCTGGAAACCTGGATCGACACCCGGCCGCCGCAGGCGAGCGACTTTCGCCGCTTTCTGGAGATCGCCCGTGACCTTGATCTGGTGCGCCTTGGACGCGCCAGCGATACCTTCATCAGTTATGGCAGTTATCCGCAAGCCGAAGGCGAAGCCCGGTTCAGCCTCTTCCCCTCTGGCGTCTGGGATGGCAGCGCGCACGCGATGAACAGCGCCGACATCCGCGAGGATGTCAGTCATGCCTGGTATGCCCAGGCCGAAACGCCGCAGCACCCCGCCCGGGGTTCCACCGTACCGCTGCTGGACAAGCCTGGAGCCTACAGTTGGTGCAAGGCGCCGCGCTGGCAGGGGCGCGTGGTCGAGACCGGGGCGCTGGCACGACAAGTGGTTGCAGGCCAGCCATTGATCCGGGCCATGGTCGCGGCCGGCGGCGGCAATGTATTCAGCCGGGTGGTGGCGCGATTGATAGAGATCGCCCGAATCCTGCCGGAAATGGAGGCCTGGGCCGGACAGCTAGAACCCGGTGAGCCCTACTGCGTTGTTGGCGAAATGCCGCAGGAAGCCGACGTCGAAGGTCGGGTCGAAGCAGCGCGCGGCGGCCTTGGCCATTGGTTGTCCGTGCGCCGCGGCCGCATTCATGCTTACCAGATCGTGGCCCCGACCACATGGAATTTTTCGCCACGCGACGCGACAGGCACGCCCGGCGCTCTGGAACAGGCCCTGGTGGGTGCGCCGGTCGAAGCGGGCGAAGCTGCCCCGCTGTCGGTGCAGCACATCGTTCGCTCATTTGATCCGTGCATGGTGTGCACGGTGCATTGAAATCCTGACATGAACCCCGTCGGAAAACCACCGCACGAGCCGGATAGCGGCGCGGCCCGGATGCTGGAGAGCCTGGCGGCGTCCGCCGGAGCGGCCGCAGGCGAACATGTCTGGATAGATGTTATCCAGAAAATGGATGAGGTCTATCACGACTTGCTCGAATATGAAGTCGCGCTCGAGGACAAGAACGCGGCGCTCGAGGAGTCGCAACAGTTCATCAACAGCGTGCTGATGTCGATGTCGGACATTCTCATCGTCTGCAATCGTGCCGGCATCATCGAGGACGTCAATCAGTCCCTGCTGACCTTGACCAACAGGACCGAGAACGAAATAAAAGGCCGGGCGATTTTCGATCTGCTGGCCGATCAGGTCTCACAGCAGCAAATGCAACACTACTTTGCCGGCCAGGGCGGCGAGACCTTGCACGACTTCGAACTGCTTTTGTCCACTGCATCTGCCGGCAACGTGCCGGTTTCGGTTAACTGCACGCCGCGATACAGCGGGGTCGGCAAGCTGCTCGGCATGGTCATCACCGGCCGGCCTGTGGGTGAGTTACGCCGCGCCTACAAGGCCCTGCGCCAAACGCATGAAGAGTTGAAACGCACCCAGCAGCAACTACTGCATTCGGAGAAGATGGCATCGCTTGGACGACTGGTCGCAGGTGTCGCCCACGAACTCAATAATCCCATCAGCTTCGTGCTCGGCAATGTCATCGCGCTCAAACGCTATGCTGAACGGCTGCACCGCTATCTCGACGCGGTGCATTGCTGTTCGCATGACGCCGAATTGGGGGACTTGCGCGAGGAATTACGCATCGACCGCATCGTCGAGGACATGCCGGCGCTGATCGAAGGCACGGTCGAGGGCGCCCAGCGCACACGCGACATTGTCGATAGTTTGAAACGCTTTTCGGCCATCGACCGCGACGAGCAAATGCGCTTCGACCTGGTGAGCGTCATCGAGCGTGCCGTGCATTGGGTGACAAAGGTCGGCAGCGACAAGTTCCGGGTCGATCTGAAGCTCCCGGAAGAATTGCCCATGATCGGCTCGCCCGGGCAGATGCAGCAAGTGGTGATGAATCTGGTGCAAAACGCCTGCGACGCCACTGCCGAAGTGGCCGAGGCGCGGCTGATGATCACTGGGCGCATCGAAAACGACAGCATGCTGCTGGGGTTTTACGACAACGGGCCAGGGATCAGCGTGGCAAATCTGCGGCATATCTTCGACCCCTTCTTCACCACCAAACCCGTCGGCAAGGGGACCGGTCTGGGACTTGCGATCAGCTACGGCATTGTTGTACGTCACGGCGGCCGTCTGGTCGCCGACAATCACGCCGAGGGCGGGGCTGTATTTTGGCTGACCCTGCCGCTGGCGGAATAGCTTCCTTACGGCTGTGCCTTCCGGTAAGCCGCTTTGCACAAGACAGGTCGCGGCCTGCCCAGAATCCGTGCAAGATCAAGAGCTTCATCCCCGGTCGCGAGCATGGCACGGTACTTGTATAAACGAACCATTCTCCCCCTCCATGAAGACCACCGAATGACGCCCATCGAATCCCTGCCACAGGATTGGACTTCGATTTGCCTGCTGGTGTTCGTGCTTGGCGTCAAGCATGGCTTCGATGCAGACCACCTCGCGGCCATCGATGGCCTGACCCGATTCAATACCCGCGTCAATGCGCGCATGGCCCGCTATTGCGGCGGACTGTTTTCGCTCGGGCACGGCGCCGTGGTGATCGCCATCGCCTTGTTTGTCAGCGTTCTGGCCCGGCAGTGGACTATTCCGCAATCGCTCGAAGTATTCGGCGCCTGGGTGTCGATCGTATTCCTGGCGGCCTTGGGCCTCGTCAATCTGCACGCGGTGTTGCGCGCCGAGCCAACCGCCATGGTGCAACCGATAGGTTTCAAGGGACGCGCCCTCGGCCAGATTTTTGGCGGCCTGACGCGCGCTGCCAGCCCCGGTCTGGTGGCGCTGGTCGGCGCATTGTTTGCGCTGTCTTTCGACACCATCAGCCAGGCGTTGCTGTTTGCCTTCACAGCAAGCCAGTTCGGCAGTTGGGAGCATGCTCTGTTGTTGGGACTGCTGTTCATGCTGGGGATGCTGGTCACAGACGGCATCAACGGCTTGTGGATATCGCGACTGATTCTGCGCGCCGACCATATCGCCCTGATCGCCTCGCGCGTGATGAGCCTGATGGTGGCCTGCATCAGCCTCTTGGTGGCAGCCTTCGGCAGCGTGAAACTCGCCCTACCCGCGGTAGAGACCTGGAGTCAAGGCAAGGAGATGTTCTTCGGCACGGCCATCGTGCTGTTGATCGGCGCCAGCTTTGCGCTGTCGATCCGGCTGACAAGCCTTCCGGCTGAGTCAACAGCGGATTCCTGCCCGAGGGCCTGAAACGCCAACTCGGGAGATCGGGGTCTGCCTCAGTTGAAGGGATGACTCAGAACGATGGTTTCCTCGCGGTCCGGTCAGGTGGAAATCATGTCCACAGGGACCGCCCCGTTGGCCGGTCAAATTCCCCCACCCTGGCCACCGGGGATTGCAACCGGCTCACTATCAGCATGCGAGCCCCACCGGTTGATACTCCCAGAACGTTACTTTGCGCGATTTACACGCGCACCTCCCGCGATGGCGAAGGCGAACAGGCGTTTGGTTCTATCGACGCCCAGCGTGAGGTTGCCTATATAGCCAACCAGCAACACCTGAATTGGCGACCGCCTGAGGGCACCTATGACGATCCCAATGTCTCTGGCGCGACCTTAGAACGCTCTCTGCTGCATCGGCTGATGACAGATATTGAAGCCGGTGGAATCGATGTCGTCGTGGTCCACAAGCTCGACCGACTGACCCGTTGCCTGGCCGATTTCAGCGAGCATATGGCGGTTCTTGATCGGCATCATGTCTCCGTGGTATCCGTGACAGCAAGCAGATTGAGGATGCCCTTGTTCGCGGGTGAAGTGCTGTGACAGGAAGTGGTGGAGGCGGCGCTGAACGGGGTGAATCAGATGCCGCTGATTCTTGGAGGCGATATGATCAAGCCGCAAAAGCCAAAACCCCGCCAACACAGGGGTTCAGCGGGGTTATCGTTTTTGTGCGCGAATGTTTTTCTTAAGATTTCTGGCGGGCCAGAAGGTATGCCGCAACAAACTGTCTACACTTTTTTGCGTACGCATCACGTATCGAGTTGACCAGTCAAACTGTTTTCTATCAACCGGTTAATGCGGTTCTGCCTAACCCGCATGACTTGACTCATCTCTTAGCCAGGCAGGGATATCTCGGCTGCCGTGAAGCACACGCCAGACGTCCATCTGTTCCTTGCTCTCGAAGTAAAACACCAAGTAGGGAAATCGCTTGCAGCCCCAAG
>CAIYYX010000182.1 GCA_903930535.1 uncultured Sterolibacterium sp.
AATGTATGGTTAGGCATTTAAGCGCGGCGATATCATGCAGCGCCTTGCTCCGAAGGGGATCACTTGCTTGAAGGCCGTTCCACAGAAGTTGCTTGTTCCACTTGAATTTCGGAGTGTCATCAGCGAAATGGCCAGTGACTATTATGTTTTCCTTGACTGGCAGAGTGGTGGAAGTCCAGAGAACGAGGATGTCACTGAGCGAATCTCGCAGAAATACCCAGGAGCTAAAGTGGTTCAGGACGTCAGCAGCGATAGAAGACGCCAATTTATATTCGAAACGGTAAGGATAACCACATGGAAACTTGCAAAGGCGATAAATGTGAAGGCTGTGGGGAATTTACGCCCGGCTACGATACCGTTCACTATGGATCATTGGATACGGGATATCGTCTGCTTTGCACTCGTTGTTTCAACGCCGAGGTTGCCAGCCTGCACGGATTGGATGATTTTGAAAACGTCAGACTCGATCCCATCGGCCTCACTGACTGCGCAGGTGAAGATCATAAATTCCATTTTCAGACTCGCCTTCTTGGGGACATGATGACCTTGGAAGCTTTTGAGCTTCAAGACGGAAACCCTGCCGGCTATAAGTTTGAGTTGATAGGCAGCCCAGAGGACGACTTGTTCGATCTGCTGGGAAAAATGGTTGCAAGAATCCGCCGTACGCTTTCTGTCAAATACCTTGAGGAAGGCATGCCCGGATTGCAGATAGCCGGTATGACCGTGCGAGGGCGAATCGAGTGGGACGATGAAGAAGATGGCCGGGTACCACTCATGATTGCCGATGGCAGAGCCATCTCATGGGAACAGTTCGGACAGATGATGATGAGCCATGAGGGATGGCAGTTCAAGCTAGAAATTCTCGATCGCAGCGATGAAATCTGATGTGATGTTGTTTATAGCCTGATTTCTGAGGCTCATCTGGTGCGCCTGCCTCTCTCTAAGATGGATTTCATTGATCCTGGAAGGAAATGTCATGGTGCACAACATCGGGCAAATGTTCTACTACGGCGAACTGCCTTGGCACGAACCGGGAAATGAGATTAAGCAGACCGCCACGGTCGAGGAAGCGAACGCTACGCACACATCCTGTTCGGCAATGGCGACAGGCTGAAGACAACCGCCTTCACAAGGATTCAGGCGACGATCTGATCCGGGCTTTGCCGTTGCACACGGTGTGCTGCGGCGATCTCGTACCTGACGGCGAATAAATGACTATTGCAAGCGCGGCACCGATAGAACGAATGGCATAATGGCCCAACAACCAATAAGAACACTATGAGACTCCGGCTGGGAATTCACCTCGATGGGCAGCGTGGCTGGCAACCCAGCGACACCCTGGGGGCGATGGTGGTGGGCCCCATGGGCCTCCTGAATGTCCTGGAGACCCAGCTCGGGCTGCTTCGCGCCCGACCCAGTCAGGCCGAGCGCATCGTCCAGTACCGGCAGTGCTTGAAGCGCTGCGACACGCCTTCCCGTTTCTATCATCGCACCTTCGAGATGGATGAACTGGGAACGGCGGCCACCTTGCTCGGCTGGCGTGATCTCTGGCACCTGCATGGCTGGGGCGAAGAGATGGCAGCGGCGAAGGAACCCAGGCTCCGGGACCTCGCTGATGTAGAAAAGGAGGCGCTCCAAACGGTAGGCGCCGGCATTGGGGAGCGACTTCTTGCCGTGGTCACGGCAATGGATCGCCGCAGGCCGGCACTGGACGAGGTCGAACTGCTCGACCCCGTCGCGGCATTCCCGAAGCGCTGGCGCGATATTCTCGCCCGGTTGCCTCTGAAGTTGCGCGATGCGCCGCAGGGCGAGGCCGTTGTCGAATCCACCCTGCGGGATTTGCAGCGTGCCCTCATCAGGATCCGGGCGGGGGAGGCGGTCGGCGACAAACTGAGGTGGAAGGAAGATGGCAGCTTGACCGTGGTTCGGGCAGAAACGCGATTCCTCGCGGGCGCGTGGCTGGCCGAGCGCATGGGTAGCAAGGAGGGTGGCGGGCTCATCGTCGCCACGGCCGACTGCGCGCTGCTCGATGGCATCCTCGCAGCGTCGGACGTTGCCCGGCAGGGCCTTCTGGAGGCGAGCGCGTTCCGTCCGGCGTTGCAGGTTCTTCCGCTTGCGCTCGAAATCATCTGGGAGCCGCTCAATTTCTACGGACTGCTGCAGTTCCTCACCCATCCCGTTTGTCCCGTGTCGGGGTACGCCCGGCGCAAATTGGCCGGCAAGCTCGCCGACAAGCCGGGCATCGGCGGCGAGAGTTGGAAACGAGTGCTAGCCGAGATCGATGAACACTATGGCGACCGGGTGAAAGACGTCCGGAAAAATATCCAACTGTGGGTGGAGCATCCTAGGTACGCGCAGGACAGCGGCGCACCGGTAGTCAAAGTTCTTGCGCGGGTGGCTTACCTGACGGACTACTTCCGGGCACGCCTGGCTGAACCCGATCGTGCCGCCCGGATTGCCTTCAACGCCGGATTTGCGCAGTGCAAGGCCTGTGGCGATGCGCTGCAAGGCCTGCTCAATCAAGGTGTCGAAACGCTCCGCCCCAGGCAACTGCAAAGGCTGGTTGCCCAGGCAACGGCACGCGGCAGCGAGAATCCTTTGCTCGAGGCCGAGGTGGGTTCGCTCATGGGCATCACCAATCCCGCAGCGGCGGTCGAGGGTTTTGATCGCGTTCTGTGGTGGCAGTTCGGCATGCCCGCTTTGCCCTCGAACTATCCCTGGTCCCAGGGAGAGATGAATGAGCTCGAAGCGGCGGGCGTCGTCCTGCCAAGCCTGTCCGATCTCCTTGAGCGCACGGCCGGGGACTGGCTGAAGCCCATCCTGGCAACGCGCAGAGAACTGGTCTTGGTGCTGCCGCCCATGGGAGAAGAAGTCCATCCCTTGTGGCTGACGATGGAGGCGCTGTTCGACAAAGTCGTCGTCAGAGCGCTCGAGCCGATCCTTACAGAGGCCGATGCGGACCATCCCCCTGTGCCGCATGCGCCGCTACCTGCGCGCAAGCGGTGGTGGCAGCTGCCGGAGGACGTTGCCATCAGGAAGAACGAGCGGGCTTCGTTCTCCAGCCTGGAGATACAGCTATTCAATCCCTACCAGTGGTTGCTCAGGTACCCCGCAGCGCTCCGGCCCTCGCGGATACTTTCGGTCAGCACCGACTTCCGTCTCTTTGGCAATCTTGCCCACGGGCTGGTCCACAGCTTCTTCCAGACGGCAGCCCCGCTCACCGTGACAGACAAGGATTTCCGCACCTGGTTTGATGCGGCGTTCGACCAGATTGTCGACGAGGAAGGCGCCGTGCTTCTCATGCCTGGGCGCCGTTCCGATCTGGAGAGCCTTCGCATCAAGCTGCGGGCGTCGATGCTGCAACTCCTTTCCCAATTGAAGGGGGCGGGCATCGTTCGGGTCGATAGCGAAAGGGACCTTGTCGGCAGTTATGTGGGCGGCGAACTCGTGGGCTCGGCAGATCTGGTGCTTGCCAAGGCTTCCGGCGAGCAGGCGATCGTCGACATGAAGTGGTCGGGTGGGAAAAAGTATCCGGAGAAGCTCAAGCAAAACCGTCAGCTGCAACTGGCCATCTACGGCGAACTCCTGCGGCAGGCGGGCGGCACCTGGCCCTCGGTCGCCTACTACCTCCTGGACGGTGGCCAGCTGCTGGCCACCGACGCCCACTTCTTCCCTTCCGCACAGACCGTGCGCCGG
>CAIYYX010000183.1 GCA_903930535.1 uncultured Sterolibacterium sp.
AATCACGACCACCCTACATTCCAGTTCTAATCGCCTCCCGCCGCCAGCGGTCTATGGATTTTGACCGCCATTCACATTTGGGCCACCAGGGTCTGGTTGTGGCCGAGTCCAGGCTGCCCGCCCGACCTCATCGCTGCCATTGGAGCGGCCGGTTGACTCTTATTGTGTTGAAAAACGCCCATCGAGAATGGAGCTGAGGTAACATATCCACATCGCATGATCTGGGTGGGGGTGCCGAGATGATGGGTCAGCAGGGTGGTGGTCAGGACCGGTTGTTCTACTCCTTCAACCTCGAAGAACACGTCCCCGCGGATCATCTCTTGCGCGGCATCGACAGGTTTCTTGATCTCCGCGACCTGCGCCAACACTTGGCTGACTATTACAGCCACACTGGACGGCCATCGATTGATCCCGAACTGATGATCCGCATGCTGGTCGTTGGCTACTGCTTCGGAATTCGCTCAGAGCGGCGCTTGTGCGAAGAAGTTCACCTGAATCTGGCCTACCGTTGGTTCTGCCGGTTGGGACTGGAAGATCCAGTACCGGATCACTCAACATTCTCTAAGAACAGGCATGGGCGCTTTCACGACAGCGGCACCTTCCGCCATTTGTTTGAGAGTGTTCTTCAGCGATGCATGACAGAGGGTCTAGTCCGCGGCGAAGGGTTTGCGACTGACGCCAGCATCATCAAAGCCGATGCGCAACGCCAGCGGGGAGTATCTGGTGACGTGGCTATCGACTGGGGAAACCCAGACGAAGCGACTCGTCCGGTGCGCGAATATCTTGCTGCGCTTGAGGAAGCAAATGATCCTCCCGCGCCGCCCAAGTCGATTTCGTTGACGGACCCGGCGGCCTCCTGGATTTCCCGAGGCGGCCCAGCCTACTTCGCCTATTCCACCAACTATCTGATCGATCTCAAGGCCGGCATCATCGTTGATGTTGAAGCGTCTGCCGTCAACTCGGCAGCCGAAGTGGAGGCGACCAGGACAATGATTGATCGGGTCGAGGAGCAGTTCGACATGAAGCCAGAACGCCTGGTCGGCGACACCAACTATGGGTCAGGCGCCTTTCTTAGCTGGCTCGTTGATGAAAAGCAGATTGAACCGCATGTGCCAGTGTGGGACAAGACGGAGCGCCAGGATGGTACGTTGTCGTCCGGTGAGTTCGACTGGAACGAGAAGGCCAACGAATATCGCTGCCCGGCAGGCAAGACACTTCGCTCCAATTGGCGGCCATTTAAGAATCCGCGTAGTCATGTCACGCAAGAAGATACGATCATCTACCGCTCAAAGAGGCGCGACTGCGCAGCATGCCCGATGAAGAACAAGTGCTGTCCAAACACATCGTTTCGGAAGATCGCGCGCAGCATCCATGAGGACGCACGCAATGTGGCGCGTCGCATGGCTACGACTAGCGCGTATGCACAGTCAAGTAAGGAGCGCAAGAAAGTCGAAATGCTCTTCGCGCATCTCAAGCGCATCCTGAGGCTGGACAAGCTACGATTACGAGGATTCAGCGGTGCAAGAGATGAGTTCTTGTTGGCGGCAACCGCCCAGAATTTGCGAAAAATGGCCAAGTGGCTCACGTATCGAACATCCGGAGCGCCAATAGTTCCTGCGTGAAGGAAGAACGATGGCTGTCGCCCTTTGAGGCACTCGCATCAACAGTTCAAACCACGCTTACGAAAAAGTGGGAAGCACATCAGCCGCGTCAGAAAGAGGGGTTTTTCAACACAATAATCTGATTTCGGCCAGCCAGGAACATAAGAAGGGGGGGCGGTGGCCCCTCATTACGATGCGATGCTGAAGTTGCTCCCCGGGTTTTCCAGACAGACCGGCATGACGGTCGACGCAGGTCGTGAGCCCACGCCGCGCATAAGGGCCAAGCAGTTCCAGCAGGGAGGCTATCAAGAGATCTAGAACATCTCCCGCGCCAAAGGGAGGCCGGGGCGGTAGCAGCGAATAT
>CAIYYX010000184.1 GCA_903930535.1 uncultured Sterolibacterium sp.
TACACTATAGCCTACACTCTTTCCCTACACGACGCTCTTCCGATCTCCGATGAATAAAGAGGCGGGCATCAGGCGTATAAACATCTCCAAGGGATAAAGCACCAGCCGTATTAAGTAGTCACCAATATTTGGCATGGTCAGTTTCACAGTGATGTCATTTAGCATTGTGATGTGCTGAGCGGCATCGTGGGTTCCAAATTTAAGCCACATGAGTGGCAACAGCAGGGCGAACGCATAGATGGCCCAAGCCTTCAACCTGAGCAGGAAGCGTCGAAATTTGGCATTCATGAGAAACACCAACAGACCGACCCCCAGGAAAACATACGCGGTGAATGCCTTGGTCAGAAACGCAGCGAAGATAGCGAGCATGGCCCCAGCAAGCAATGGATAGCTGCTACGCAGACATGCAACCCAGGCCATTGCAATCGCCAAGACAACCAGCATTGCAAAGAGTGGATCAGCATAAGACAGCCAGCCTCGGTAGAGCAGTACATCGGCCGTCACCAGATACAGCAAGGAAGCCATCCATGAAATCGTATTTTCTCGCCAGAGTTGTTGTGCCAGCCAAGCGGTGATGATGCTCGTACCCACGGTTGCAGCAACCGTTACGATACGCGCGGCGATCAGTACATTTTCCCATCCGATGCCATTGGCCACTGGGATCAAGAGCCAACTGAACAAGGGCGGGCGTCCGCCGCCACCGCCCAACATTCCGTACATCACTGTGCTCCTGAATTCCTGGCGCTGCCACATTTCCATGGCATTGAGCGTATAGACACCTTCTTCACCCACGTAATAAAAAAAGAGCGTGGGAATGAAACATAAGACCGCCCAGAGATACCACCAGCGGATATTCTTGGTCAATCTTGGTGTGTCCATTTAGATCAGTCTTTACGGGCAATTTCATGGAACCGCATTTGTCACGCCGTCATGCAAACCAAGTCGGTAAAGTCGGGCGTACTGGCCGTCAAGCTGCATCAGTTCGCTGTGATTACCGATTTCAACAATTTGACCGGCCTCCATGACCACAATCCGGTTGGCATGGTGGACGGTGGAAAGCCGGTGGGCAATGACCAGAGTCGTGCGGTTCTGCATGAGGCGCTCCATTGCAGCCTGAACTGATCGCTCGGACTGCGAGTCGAGCGCCGAGGTGGCCTCGTCAAGGATGAGGATAGGCGCGTTCTTGTAAAGCGCGCGGGCAATCGCGAGGCGCTGTCTCTGGCCGCCGGAAAGTTGCATCGCGTTATGGCCGACTAATGTGTCAATTCCGTTCGGCAACTCCTCAACCAAGGCTGTCAAATTAGCCGCTTGAAGACATTGCATGACCTTGCTGCGGTTGATCTGCGCGCCCAGTGCCACGTTGGCCGCGATACTGTCGTTGACCATGACGACCTGCTGACTCACAAAAGCAAACTGGGAGCGCAAGGAATCCAGCGACCATTCGCGTACATCATGGCCGTCCAGACAAACCCGACCTGAACTGGTGCCGACAAAGCGCGTCAGCAGATTGACCAGCGTGGTCTTGCCTGAGCCTGAGGCGCCGACCAGCGCAACTGTTTCACCTGACGTCACTGACAAGTCAAAGGTCCTGATAGCCGCTGCCGAGTCGGGAGAATAGTTCACGCTGACTTGTTCGAACCGAATGTCGCCATTGGCCCTTGATTTTGCGAAATGACCTTCGGTTTCGTTGGGTGTTGACTCAATCAGCGAGAGTCCTCGCTCAAGGGCTATAAGGCCGCGAGTAATTGGACTCGACACCTCAGACAACTGACGGATCGGCGCGATGATCATCAACATCGCAGTCACGAACGCCACAAATGCGCCCACCGAGGTACCACTGCTCGCGCTTTGAACCAAGGCCACCGAGATGACTGCTGACAGGGCTATCGCTGCCAGCATTTGGGTCATGGGTGTCATGGCCGCGCCGGCTACGGTGGATTTCATGGCCAAGTGCCGCAGCGATTCGCTGAGTTGTCTAAATCGCAGCGCTTGTGACGACTGCGCTGCATATAAGCGGATATCTCGATGGGCCAATACGTTTTCTTCCACCACATA
>CAIYYX010000185.1 GCA_903930535.1 uncultured Sterolibacterium sp.
CCTGTCGCCAGCATAAGCGCGACATCGGAACTCAGATAGCTCTGGCCGGTCGCGACAACACGAATGCCTTCCGTCAGTTCTTTAAAACCGGCGGCCTTGGTGATGTAACCCATAGCACCTCCATTCAGAGCGTGCGTCACAAAGCGCCGTGCATTATGGGAGGATAAAATTAACACCTTCGTCTGCAGACGCCGTTCCACGATGCGGTGAATTGTCTCAATCCCACCCAGTCTGGGCATTATGATATCCATGAGCACCACATCAGGCTTGAAGCGAATGATGCTCAGTAACGCATCTTCCCCATCTTGAACATCGTCCACGACCTCGATGTCCGGCTCAACAGCGAGCAATGTACGCAAGGATTGGCGTAACATTTTGTGGTCGTCTACGAGAAGTAATCGGATCATTGGAAAGTTTGAATAAGTCCGTCATCGCGAGCCAACGGCGAAGCAATCCAAGAACACCACGCCCTTCCGGCTCGCGATGACGTGTTTTTGGGTGTCATGGCGAGGCCCGCAGAGCCGTGGCAATCGCTAAGCCTAATTCGGGTGTAACGCGCAGATGACGCAATGGCCATCATCGTTATCAATCCTGTCTAACAGACAGCTACCAATCAGCTTTTTCTGCAAGCGGGAATATTTCTTGTGAAAACTGTCTGATTTTATGCAAAGAAACATGAAGAGTTGTATTTGAAGGCATTGCACTGACATTGGCGCGCTTTTGCTTCTGTACCTACTCCAAATATATTCATCAGGGGCTACCCAATTTCCTTTGTTCTTATCAAGTGAAAAACCCAACGCTGAATTGAATTCAGCCTCATTCGTCACATGGAAAACAGCTACCCCATCAGAGAGCACGCGCCGATAATCATTAGACCGAACATCGGTCACATACTCGAGGACAGGTATCTGAGTCAAAAGCTTCACGGTGTTTGACTAAGCCTTCTCGTGCTCTCAGCTACTGGTTTCATCTATTGAACCTGTCCGAGTCTGTTCACTGTGTCAAGAAGTTCCAAAGGACTGAATGGCTTGCGCAGATAGTAGTCAGCACCGGCAGCTTTAGCTTCTTTGATATCCACTTGCTGACCGCGGGCCGTCATAATGATGACTTTCGTGTCGCTTAGCCTAAGGTCGTCCTTGATCATCTTGCATGCCTGAAGGCCATCCATAGAACCTGGCATCATCACGTCCATCAGGACAATCCGAGGTTTTAATTGACGAACAGCGTCCAGCGAACTGATACCCGTATCCGCTTCCAGTACCTGGATACGGGAGCTTTCTAGCGTCAGACGCACCAGCTTTCGCAATTCGGGTTGATCGTCAACAACCAATACTCTTAGCCGAAATGGTGCGTCCATTGGTTGAACCTTTTCTCATTGAGATGGAGAGTTGGCTTGACGTTGCGTCAGGGTATTGAAGTCTTCTGCGTAGCGCAAAGCTTGTGCCATGGCGGTCTCCTGTGTCTCACACGACGGTGCGCCAACCGGCAATTCGATGTTGATTTTGACGAATACTCCGCCCCGCTCTTCGATATTCACTGCACCCCCGTTTAATTCGATCACACGCTTTATGATCGGCAGGCTCAGTCCCAGGTGGTCAAAGTTTCCGGGATGCTTGCCACCAAGCATGGGAAGCATATCCTCAAGCGTGGATGCAGGGATAACCCCGTCATAGTTGGCAATGGACAGTGATATGAAATTTCCTTTTGTTTGTGCAGAAATCAGAAACTTGGCGTCGCCGTCCAGACGCTCAGCAAGATAATGCATATAGCCAGACAGTGCCTGAACTAGCAAACGCCTATTGCCATAAATCACCGGAAGACTATCGTTAATCCCAGAAAGGCTGATGGTGATACGTCCGCCCACCAGCAAGGTCTTGGTGGCGAAGACCACATCCGAAATAAGCGCGGGAACCAAAATTCGCGAATCGTCAACGAGGGGTGTCGAACTAAAGACGGTGGCAAATGTGGCCACCTGTTCAAGAAGCACGGCGAGCGAGTTACCCTCTTCAGACATTCTGGCAATCGACTCGTGCAAGCCCAGACCGGGTATTCCAAGTTTATCAAATTTCGCAAGCGACTCTTTGACAGAGACAAGGAAGTGATTCATCGGTTCAACAAGTTCGAGGTGAACAATTTCTGCAAGATTATTGACGACGTTTCTGTAAATACTTTCATCGTTGATGTTTCTTAGGACAACCATGAAATCGTTCCCAGCCGGACTTGACAGTACGACAACCTTGAACTGATTGTTGCTCTCGATTTTCTCCAGCAATTCGATTTCAAATGTGAGCGGTGGTTTTAGATAGCCTCGCTGTATGGCACTGATCTGGCTCTGCAACCATTCAACGGTCAAGTGCTCTCCGATAGTAATGGGAAGAGCCTTGAGTGCCATTGGGTTGGCATAACTCACCTCCCCCGTTGCCGCAACGATCAGAAACGCGTCGGTCAGACCGTCGAATAGCAACTGCATGTTCCGGTTTATCATGTACTTGGGAACCCAATCATGAAGGCTTGTGCAAACTTCATAAGCTGACATCATTTGCATTTAGAGCAACGCGACTTCTGCGCGTGGCTCCTGCGGGTGCTTCAACGAGAATTACAAACTTGACGAGCCGCAAGTCAGTCAAGTACCGGCGGAAGCACTCGGCGAAGTGTTGAATTGCTGCGATAAAACCCATACAGTCCTGCGTGCTTAGCTTGGACGAGGCATCGGCGATGTGATTCATCATCTCGTCGAGGGCAGCAGTGTGCAGTTCATTCGCTTCGCTCAGGTCACACTTTTCCAGCGCAAAGCGCAGGCTTTGCCACATATCGGAAAATGACTGAATCAATTGGTCCATTGCGGCTGACATTTCCCCAATACATTGTGCACTCTGCGAACAGGGCAGAGAGGGCATAGCTGCAGAGAACCTGTGACAAGCGGGAAACTCCCCAATGACACAGTCGACTACATAGACCTGTTGCCAAATGGATAGACCTAGTTCGTTTGAGCTCATGTGCGCCCATCTGGAGCGCTGGTCCCGAGCAACACGCAATTGGCTACGCACAGAGGTCATGCGGCACAAGCCAGTGCGAGAAGACACCGCTCTGCGAAAAAAGGCGGGTAGTAAAAGTGGCAACTATCTTGATAACTAACGCTGTACGGGTCATCGTTGTTGCCCTCTTCGTATTCATAGACTACCTAATCACCCAATACTTGGGAGAAACTGTCGCAACATCCAGACACCTGTCCGGTGCTGTGCGCAAACTCCGCGGCATCCGCTTCTTAGACGATTTCGACTCCGTCTGATCTCGATCACACCTGAAGCCTCAATGCCGATCCGCGAAACTTGCCAATTCGCCAAGGTCTGAAACCCTAAGCCTCCCCGGTTACCGACCGATACTCAGGACGCGGTGCTCTGCTTGACAGTTATTTCTTGAGTGATTGGATTATCGGGTCTCCATCAGGAGAGCGATATACCCCATATGCCATATTTCTGTTTTGTCGCGTACTCTAAAGTAGTCGAATCGCGCTGTATCGCAACTTGACGCCTATATCCTGCGAATCCTGTGCATGATTTCAGTTCTGGCGAGACTCTAGGCGGTTGCCAAGAGGGTCTTGAAGCCGAGCATGGTAATGAACCTCAGGTTTCAAATTTCTCATAAGCTTGTTATGGGGATGAACCTGAAGTGTACTTCCAAGTGAAACACCCAAAACATCAAGGTTTCTAACCTTCAAAGGCTCCCGCATGACCGGTAACGAGGAAACGAAGCAGCATTTATTTCTCAAGACAAGCGGGACGCAACCGTTAGTGTCACCGGCATGAATAAACCACTCCTGCTGAAGGACATGCGCCTGCCGATTGCGATAGTTGTTCTCGGGTTGTACCTGGCCACCATCGCTGGTCTGTGGGAGCAAAAGGAAATTGACTTTATTGCCAAGGCCGCGTTTCAACATAGCTTCGACCGTGTTTCCGCCGATGTTGCCGTGCGCTTCCTCAAACCGGTCTTCGGATTAAATGGCCTCAAGGGAATGTACGCGGCCAGGTCACGGGTGAGTCGAGCAGAGTTTCGGGACCACGTCACATCGCACAATCAATTAAAAGAGTTTCCTGGCGGCGGGGTTTTTGGTTTCATCGAGAGGGTTATGCGCCGTGACATGAACACCTTTCTTGCTGCCGAGCGGGCCGACGGTGCCCCCCTTTTCGCCATTCGTCGTTTCGATAATCAGACGCGCAAAGTCCTTTATATCGTCAAGATGATCGAACCGGCCGCAAACAATGCTTTAGCGGAAGGTCTGGACGTCGGCTCGGATGTGCTGCGCCGGGAAGCAGTAGAGCAGGCCATAAATACCGGCGAGACAAGCATGACCGATGTCATCTCGCTTGCGCTGGAAGGGGACATGTCGCCCGCCGTGATGCTGTATGTACCGGTCTACTCCCACGGTTCGCGTCCTGCAACCGTCAAGGCGCGCGACGCGGCTCTGCTTGGCGTGCTGTACACGCCAATTGTCATTAAAAAATTGCTCGATGACATACCCGACATAGTGCAAGGCAACGTTGTTGTTGAACTCTCTACGGCCAGCGGCAATTTGCTTTACGACAGTGGAGTTGTGGCCGCTCGCAGCACGAGCCAGATTGGCCCGGCCGCATCTCATTTAGTCAAATCCCAGGTGCTGATGCTGGCTGGCCGGGCGATCACGCTTCGGGTAAGCAGCACGCCCAGGTTTGAAGCGGCAATCGATCACTCGTCCCCGTGGCTCACGTTCGCCGCAATCGCTTCGCTTAGTACCTTGCTTGCGCTGCTGTTTTGGCAGCAGTCTTCCAGCCGTCTGCGCGCCGAATGGCGTGCGCAACAAATGACAGCAGAACTGAGTTTGGCGGTCAATAAGATTGGCGAGCTTAATCATCGCTTTTCTGTTGCAGTACAATCAAACCATATCGGTGTCTCGGATTACTTCATACCTGAAAACAAACTGATCTGGGACAGGCAGATGTATGCCCTGTATGGCGTACAAGAGCAAGACTTCCCAGAAGCTTATGAGACTTGGCAAAACAGACTCCATGAGGACGACAAAGCCCGTGGTGGCGATGAAGTCAGGGAAGCGATTCAAGGAATAAAGAAATACGATACCGAGTTCAGGGTTGTCTGGCCTACAGGAGAAGTCCGCCACATCAAGGCAGTGGCTGATGTTCTGCGCGACGATACAGGAAATCCGCTGCGCATGATTGGCGTCAATTTCGACATTACCTTGCGAAAGAAAGCCGAAGAAGCGCAGATCGCTTTAACGCGCGCCATCTCGCTAAGTCCGGTGTCGATCATTGTGACGGACTCCAAGGCCAATATCCAATATGTCAACGCGCGATTTGAGGAAGTCACGGGCTATCGATTAGACGAAATCATCGGGGAGAATCCAAGAATATTAAGTTCGCACGAGAAGTCGCGAGAAGATTACCAGTCGATGTGGGCTACGCTCCTCAGCGGCGAGGCCTGGTTGGGCGAATTCCACAATCGCCGCAAAGACGGAACACTGTTCTGGGAACAGGCAATCATCTCACCCGTATTCAACGAGCGAGGTGTCTTGATCAATTACGTGGCGATCAAGGAAGACATCACGCACCTCAAGAAAATTACGGAGCAACTTGTCGTCGCCGCTGCCGAGCTTGCGACGATGGAAATGCGGGAGCGGATGGCTATTGCCGGAGACTTACACGATGACCTCGGTCAGTCCTTGTTTGTCGCCCAGCTAAAACTCGGCGCTCTCACGATAGAAAATCAAGGCAATGATGCCATACAGAAAGATCTCCTCGTCATTGAGGCCCTCCTCGCACGATCCATCAAATCGGTTCGCTCGCTGTCCACGCAATTGTGCCCGCCGGTACTGCAACAGTTTGGCCTGGTTGCCTCACTGGAGTGGCTGGCCGAGGAATTGAGAGATAACTACGGCTTGCGCATCAGCTTGCACTTGGGGGAAGAAGCGGCGCTCGATGTCACAACAGCGGGCATCCTGTTCAGGATCGTGCGCGAGTTGCTGATCAATGTCTCGAAACATTCCCAGACTAGCGAGGCAGAAGTGATTATGGCGGCTGATACGAACGACGGCATACTGGAAATAACCGTGACTGACTACGGGGTCGGTTTCGACGATGCGCAGATTCAGACAGCAAAGGGCAGCGGCTTGGGTCTGTTCAGCATCAAACAGCGATGTACACTCCTGGGTTGGAGAATGACGATTGACAGCATTGTCGGCGAGGGTACTATCGTCTGCATTGCGATCCCCTATATAGGCCCAGCGACAATGGAAGGGAACGACTGAAAGTGATACGACTGCTGCTTGTCGACGACCACGAGATCATTCGGCAGTCGTTACGCGCCATGTTTGAACGAGAGCCGGACATTGAGGTGGTCGGCGAAGTGAGCAACGGGGAGGAAGCATTGCTTCGGGTACGCGAGTTGTCTCCCAGTCTGGTGCTCATGGATCTGTCCATGCGCGGTTTGAACGGTACTGAAACAACGCTGCGGATGATCAGGGAGAATCCGGGGCTTAACGTCCTGGCACTGACTAGGCACACCGAAAGGCGGTTTGTTTCGCACATGCTCAATGCCGGTGCGCTAGGCTACGCCAGCAAGTGCAACAACTGCGAGGAACTGCTCATTGGCATTCGCACGGTCGCGGCCGGGAATCGTTACTTGAGCCCAGATATCGCGCAGATGCTGGAGGATACCCCACCCGACAAATGGTCGCAGGCCAAACTTGGGCGGCGCGAGATCGATGTGCTGAAGTTGATCGCGCGGGGCAATACCTCGCCCGAGATCGCCAGAATCCTGCATATAGCAACCGGCACGGTTGAAATACACCGCTCTAACATCATGCAAAAGCTCGGCCTGCACAACATCGCCGAACTGACGCTGTACGCCATTCGCGAAGACCTGCTGCCGCTTTGAGGGCTGCGGGCCGGGCGTAACTAGCCTGCGCGGGGAAGTGGAATGTCGATCTGGGCGTCGAACGTTTCCCTATGACGCTTGACGAGAGAGTGAATGTCTTCCAGTGAAGAAAGCACTCCAAGGCAGCAGCGGGAACTGTAGAAGAGAGCAGCCGCATCTGAAATGAGTCGCGTGATTTCCCCGTGCTCCTGACAATGGTCTTCATAAAGTGCGGCTGAACAGTACGGCTTGATGTGACGTTGCTCATCGGTAAAATGCACCGTCGCCAATTTGATTATGCCTCCCAGTGTCGTAGAGAGATCTCCGATGCAATCAGTCTTACGCCGGCATTGATTATTATCACAGGGCAGATTCTGGTGGAAGTCCTTCCGGGCATTCGCAAAAAGAGCATCAAGCGCGGCGTGCTGATGCACTAGATAGGCCGGTAAGGCAGTGCTTGCATTGGTCAGCATGAACTCTTTTCTCCGTACAGAGGAAACCCCTTCGTGGGAATGCGGCAGCACCTTCAGCGCAGCACCGTGCTTTTTTCGCGACCTCAATGACCAGCCCCTACCCTATCAACCTGAGCTTATCACCGATATAGCAGCTTAGTATGATTTCCCGGAAAGTTGAACCCGGAAAACTACGGTTACACGGGTCATCGCCGCAACTGTTGCGCCAGCAGCAACTGCAGCGCAGCATGCTGACGGCGGCGATGGGGCTAAATGAAACTTTGGTTTCATTTTTCCTGCCCCTTTGACAGCCACATGAAGCCTTCTGACAATGGCGACCTGTGCACTTCTCCAAAGGGAGAACTGCCATAACGGGGGAGGAGGGCGGATGTCGGATTCTAATGAACGTTCATGCTTGGAAATGGGCGCATTGTTGCTCGCTGAACGACAGCGCCAGAGGATCAATTTTCAGCAAATGACCTTGCAGCTAGGTCTAACACCACGGCAGTTGATCGCCCTTGAAACCGGCGATAAGAAGGGATTCGGCTTCACTGAACAGTTGTTCAAGGACAGCATTAACACCTATGCGACGAAACTCGGTCTCGAACACATGGGAAGGCCGTCTCATGAGGCCAGCTCTCTGCCGGCGGCAATCGAGTCGGAGCAGGACTTGACGCGGGAGTTCAGGAGCGCATGGCGATGAGGTTGAGCAGCCTGATGGGCGCGGGCATCGCGGCTGTTGTGCTCGCAGCATTGCCTGCCGGCAAACTGGCACTGCTGTGCGCGCTGGCCGTCAGTATTCTGGTCTTGGTGCTTGCCATCATGAGGGAGCGCCGCGAGGCGGCCGCCGCCAATGAAGTCAAGCGCCAGCGCAGGCTCGCCCGGCGAAACGATTAGGAAGGGCTGTCGAGCATAGCTCCTTGGGTGTCATTTCGACTGCAGTGAAGCAATCCTCGCCGCAACACTTCCCCGTCATTGCGAATGCAGTGAAGCAATCTTCGTCGTAACACTTCCCCGTCATTGCGAATGCAGTGAAGCAATCTTCGTCGAAACACTTCCCCGTCATTGCGAACACAGTGAAGCAATCTTCGTCGCAACACTTCCCCGTCATTGCGAACGCAGTGAAGCAATCTTCGTCGTAACACCAAGATTGCCACGCCCCTGCGGGCCTCGCAATGACGGGGTTTTTGCGGGGGAGGGTGTCATTGCGAGCCGACGGCGAAGCAATCTTCGTCGCAACACTTCCCCGTCATTGCGAATGCAGTGAAGCAATCTTCGTCGTAACACCAAGATTGCCACGGCCCTGCG
>CAIYYX010000186.1 GCA_903930535.1 uncultured Sterolibacterium sp.
GGTCATGGTGAGGAAGACTATGCTCAAAAGGCCAATTACAGGAACCATAAAAGCAACACCACCCAAAAATATAAAAAAACAACTTTGGCTTACCTCATTGCCTGTGGTGAGATCCTTACAGGCAAGCGCATGCAAAATGCCTCTTTGAGTGACCCCCGCGACGATCATATGGTTACCTTCGTAGAAATTGTGCTGCGCAGTTGACTCGTATTTGATCTTCCGCCCATTAATTTGAAAAGATGAAATATACGTCGTTCTTGTTTGCGCATGTCTGTTGTCGACAGGGTACTCAATGACACTATTGTCAACATTGCTCACAATGCCCCTTAGTTTCTCCATGCTGTCTCCATGCGCAATGGCTCCCTAACTTTGTTATAGGGAGACAGTTTTGCGCCCTAACTCCGGCGCGTGCTGCATAACTCCGCGTGGGGCAGAGACTTCAATGCACCATCCAGCCTTGTTCTTCGGCATATAAACTGATGTTTCACTCAGTATTAAATAAATCGTGAAAAGCGGCACGGTTTTTTATCCCCCTGCACCCTTAGATGCAACACCCAGAATCGGCGCTTGCATCGTGCCAGTAGTCAAACGGAATGGCAATATCGACTGGCCGATTTTGGCTGGGTGTTCACGTTGGCATCGTCGGCCCACCGAAAATCTCGGTCAGCGTACGCAGTCCACAATTCCCAGCGGGTTACTCTCAACCCGGAGCGGACTTACAAGGCCTCGGGGGCTATCAGGCCGCTTACGATCAAAACGGACATCCTGCAACACAAGTCCATTCGTCAGCCTTGAGGACTCTTGATCCAATCCGCTATTTCTTTGACCACGCGCGCCTCCATTCCAATAAATCCATGCCAATGAAAAGCTTCGCACGAATCGCCGGCGGGATTTTCGCCTCCGGTAACAAGCACAAGTTTCTTGACAGAAGCATTATTGAGTTTGTTAAGTATCCGGGTCGCATCGTTCGCAGGCGTTACCAGACAGGCGTCGAATTGATGGTGATAAACCAATACTGGGACGCGGATATCCTCAAGATCTTGTCGCGGCACCGCTCCCGTTACGCGGAAACTTGTTATCGATGACGTTATTACGAGTCCGGCCAATTGGCCCGGCAGCGCAATGCCAACTGCTGCCACAGAAATTGTGCCCATGCTTGTGCCGACTGCCCAGACCGGTGCATCATTCTTTGTGCGGATGTCAGCGATAACATTCTTGACGTCGGTTGCGTGCGCCGAGGATGTCCTCCAATATTCATCTAGCAGGCGCTTGTCTGACGGATTACCCAAGATCGCGACGTTGAACCCTTCGGATGCAAAATAATCTCGAGTCCGCACAAGGAAATTGCCAGATTCTGGTCTACCATTCTTATATCCCATGCCGCCAGACCCACCGGAAAACAAGAGCACTGTGGCTTGAGCATGGTCCCTGGGCATCCACCAATATGTGATCGTCTGGGCGCCTCTTGTGGAAACGCTGATCAATGCGTCCTGAGCACCGGCGATATGAGTTACCGCCAAGAGTAGAAGGCCAACAAGAGCTTTGCCCATTGCTATTATTCCGCCAAGACCACTGAAAGATGCCTCATTGTCCATTGACATGATTACAGACGGTTTCTTCTGTCCTCCTTGAGCTAGGCAAGAATTGACGAATATCTGTAGATTGTCAGCGAATGGCACATGAGGTAAGTATGCGCCGAAAACTTTAGTTCCCTGATATCCCATTCAAGGTCCGCTCTCTAGTGCGGATTCAACCGGTGGATGCAACACACTAGAAGCTGCGTAAGCAGAAGGAGTGTTGCATCCACCGGTTGAATCCGCAAGCAGAGGCGGCCATTGAACGGCAGGGTCGAGACCTCGTCGGGCAACCCGACAGGGCAGACATCGGCGCGGAAGGCAGGGCGTTTCCACTGTTCGTGCGCCGATGGACCCCGGGGCGAATTAATAGGTCATGGAGCCGGCGTAGACTGTGAAACGGCGCGAATACGAGATGCTACGGCTTGCGCGTCAGTCACGCTGTCGGCCATGCATGTCAGATGCCCCATCTTGCGCCCTGGCCTCGGAGTGCTCTTGCCGTAAAGA
>CAIYYX010000187.1 GCA_903930535.1 uncultured Sterolibacterium sp.
CCGCACCAATCAGCCGCAATGCCTCCAGCTTGTATTCGAGCGTGTAGCGCGCCCGGTGCATCTTTTCCATTTCCTTCTCTCCTTGCCAAATTACACCTCAGCAAGGGATACGTTTTTCAGGGGCAAGGTCACACAATAGCAAAAACAGCAGAGGTGAAAGATATTTCATAGATACCTAGGTAGCGGAAGCCAAATCTGCAGATGCCAATGCCCTAGCCTTGCAGGGATTCAGACCAATCGCCCTCGTCACACCATATCCCACTTTCAGGAAAAGAACCATCCCCCATTTGTGGGATGCAGTCCAATCTTGCATGACATAGATCAAGGTATATGGCTCTGCGCTGCCTCCCTGAATTAGCCACATGAAGATCTGGCGTCCAATGGGTACGAAGTCGATGTTATGTAGGTCCGCGGGTGGCCCCATCGCAAGCGCCGGTGCCAAAAGTCAGAACACAGTTATAGGAACACCAGGAGACCGGGCTATAAATCCAATAGTCATCAATGACTGAGTGGTTTCCGGTGTCGTCAGGCCGCCCGCGTTTTTTATAGCTTTAGTCGCCTGCCCAACTGCTTGAAGGCACTACCGATCTTTTCAGTTGACAGCCTGTCGCTGGTCAAGACATAGTCGCTGGCTGGTAACTGCTGCTTGCTGCGGGCCACGATGCGACGCATATTCATACTCAGGGTGTCATCCGGCAATTCTGGGGAAATTGCAAACTTTCCCACACCTGCAGTAGCCCACCCTCGCCACATCTTCTGTTCCAGCTTACGCAATTCCGCGGCGCTTCTGCTCCTCACCGCTCTAACACGCGGATTGCCAACGATGCGGAAGTGCTTCCTGAAGTCCCTCTGGTACGGATAGCCCAACAATTCATTAAGGGCGTTGAGCCCCACTTCCATCAACCCTGCTCTCCACAACGTGAGTTCCATACGCACGCAGTGGTCAACCGGATCGAGCGGAACCCCCTCGTTGGTTCGCTTTAGGTAAGCAGTTGATTGAGCACGGTTATCGCGCTGGCCATAAACAAGAAATTCGTCAGATCGAGGAAACCGCCGATGGAATGGCCTTGGTGTCTGACCCTTTCCGTTCACAGCGCCTCTTGTGCCATATCCCCAAAGTGCCTCGATCTCTGGTCGAAATCTTCCGGCCATGGCATTGAACGTGCC
Organism: uncultured Sterolibacterium sp.; assembly: GCA_903930535.1. Lineage (GTDB taxonomy): Bacteria > Pseudomonadota > Gammaproteobacteria > Burkholderiales > Rhodocyclaceae > CAIYYX01. Next base: position 1,168 of record CAIYYX010000187.1, read on the forward strand.
CACCAGGAGCGCTTCCCTAGTCGATTCAGGAACCGACCGCTTGGGCTTCAGATCGACTCGCAACTGGATGCCTGCCAAGGTCGGGTTGCCCAGGTGCTCGACCAAGATTTCAATGTCCTCGCGAATTGGGTCTTGCATGGTGAACGAATAACCAGGTTGCCCATACGCCAGTTTGTTCCAGTTCTTCGTGCCGGTCATTGCAGGAAGCAATGACCTCTTGGGATGCCACACCTTGATGTAGTCGAACTCGGCGCGGCAATCAAGCTGATCCCAATCCAGGGGCGGTGGCCCTGCCCTGCCTTTTGCTTCTGTTTCCATTGCTCTGATTGCCTTACCCATTAATTTGGTTGTAGGGCGATCTTACTTTGGGCTATGACCGCGAAGGATGCCCCGAGCGTGACACTGCGGTTCATATCCGGGTTCGATTCCCAAAATCCGATGTACGCGCTTTGGCTGGGCACTATGACTCTCATACAAGCGTGTTGCCAGCAACCTGCCATCTTCACTCTGCAAATGTCGGAAAAGTCCCCGGTGCTGCTAATACAAAGCTATGATACAAAGTCGGTCTCTATCCCAGTGCTGTAGAGGGCAGCGAGAAGAGGAGCGGGTTCTCTTCACCGCTCCACATCTCTCTAACTAAGCGTGGCCTTGGTCGTCCCTCGGTGGCTTTGCAACGTCCGACACGCCAGACCAGAGTCGATGCCGAAGTTCTGGGCGCATTCCAGCATAGC
>CAIYYX010000188.1 GCA_903930535.1 uncultured Sterolibacterium sp.
ATCCGCTCGACCGAAGAGGAAAAGCAGAGCCAGCTCGCGCGCCTGCGCGACTTCAAAGCGCGGCACCAGGACGAGTCCGGCCCCATGCTCCTCCGCCTGCAGCAGGCGGTGATCGACAATCAGAACGTGTTCGAGGTGCTGGTGGACGCGGTGCGGTGTTGCTCGCTCGGGCAGGTCACCAACGCGTTGTTCGAGGTGGGCGGGCAGTATCGGAGGAGTATGTAAGCGCGCGTACGCGAAGCATAAGTGCTCTTGCATCTGCCATCGGTGCCGACTCGGCAGCTTTGCCAAGCTGCGTGTTTTGCTCTTCAACAATATCCCGCTGCCGCCTGAGTTCGAGCTGATTGCGGATGCGCAGTTTCGCCAGCTTGAGATTAATCGGCTTGGTGATGTAGTCGACTGCATTGAGTTCGAGCCCCTCCGTTTCCCCCTCCAATGAGTCAACAGCCGTAACGAAAATGACCGGAATATCGGCGGAGGTGCCCTCCGACCGCAATAGCCGACACACCTGAAATCCGTCCATCTCCGGCATCTGGATGTCCATCAGCACCAGGTCGACTGCCGTCAGCTTCAGGGCGGCGAGTGCATCTTTGCCGTTCTCCGCCAAGCTCACCTGATGTCCCATTTTCTTGAGCAGCGCGACGCCAAATTGCTGGTTTATTGCATTGTCTTCAGCCAGCAGGACTTTCAGCGCCGGGCCGGGCCAGAGGGCCATTGAGGCAACCGCGAGTGCGCCGTATTCGGCACGCAACCCCACCTGCTCTCGCCATATTGCAGCTCCGGCGTCCGGAGTCCGCACATAGCTGTCACCCGCAAACTGGTCGGTGCTCTTATTCAGAATCCAGCACCCCGCGGACTTTGGCGGTCAGGTCGTCTACGGCAAACGGCTTCTGGATGAACTGCACCCCTTGATCCAGTACGCCCTGGTGCACGATGATATTGGCTGCGTATCCCGACATGAACAGCACCCTGAGGCCCGGATAGCTGGACTGCAACTTGTTGGCCAAATCCCGGCCATTCATCTCAGGCATAACCACGTCGGTTATAAGCAGGTGAAGCACGTTAGTGTGTTCGCCGGCCACACGGATAGCTTCCTCCGGGGTTTTTGCCGATAACACGGCATAGCCTTGCCTGGTGAGAATCCTCTCGGTCAGTTTCAGGATGGAGGGCTCGTCTTCCACCAACAGGATGGTCTCATGGCCACGAACGAGCAGGCCTGCCGCGCCCGCCGCCGACTCCTGCTCGTCGCCGCCCTGATGCCGAGGCAGATAGATTGTGAAGGTCGTACCGGCATCCGGTTCGCTGTAGACATTGATGAAGCCGTTGTTCTGTTTGACCGCGCCATACACGGTGGCCAGCCCGAGGCCAGTTCCTTCGCCTACGCCTTTCGTCGTGAAGAAAGGCTCGAAGATGTGCGCCAGCGTTTCCTGGTCCATGCCTTGACCGTTGTCGCTGACTGAAATCCGCACATAGTTCCCAGGCGAAAAACCGGCGTGAACGGCGCAGTAGTCCCCGTCTAAGGTGCTGTTTCCGGTCTCGATGGCGATATTTCCTATGCCCACAATCGCGTCTCTGGCGTTGATGCACAGGTTGACCAGGACCTGGTCGATCTGCGACGGATCGACCTTGACCGGCCATAGATTCGCCTCCGGGAGCCAATTGAGGCTTATGTCCTCACCGATAAGCCGTTGCAGCATATTGATGATGCCTGGTACGGTCTTATTCAGGTCCAGCACTTTGGGCGCGACTACCTGCTTGCGGGCAAATGCCAGCAGTTGCCGGGTGAGCTCGGCGGAGCGATTGGCCGCCTTTCGGATTTCGACAAGGTCGGTATGCACCGGCTGCGCTGGGTCTATCTGTTCGATGGCCAGCGCCACGTTCCCGAGGAT
>CAIYYX010000189.1 GCA_903930535.1 uncultured Sterolibacterium sp.
GGTCGCTCGCGACGGCGTAGAGCGCTGCCCAGTCGTTCACGTGAAGCGGGCGCAACTTAACGAGGGGGTGCAGGAGGGTAGGCTGTAGTGTTTGCACGAGGTCTATGTGAAGGGATAAATTTTTTGAGCCACTCATAAATTAAGATATGAGTGACGGGTGGAGAGCCGCCAACGCTCATTCGCACTGCGGGAGCTACTTAGCATGCCCAGCGCGCAAACCGAAATGAGATCGCTGGTAGGGCGGGCGGAGCACACTTTTAACAAGTGCCTGATCTTTTCCACAGATTCGTTAATCAGCTGCGTCGTCGAGTGAGGGCCGCTTCCCTGGCAATCTTAATTGCTGTGGATGCGGTGGCCTTGTGTTCAAGCAGTTCTTCTAGATCACCCGAATGAGCAAGTTTCTGTAAGTAATCTGAAACGATTTCATTGGTTATAGAAAATTCTTCAGGGATCTGTAGCCATTCACGTCGATGCCATGAATAATAGATTTTAGCAGCTGAGTATGCGTAAGGAGGCTCAAGTGATATCAGGATTTTTTTTACTAATTCTATGCTAGGGCAAATAGCCATCAGATTACCAACAAAACGAAGTTCATCACTCTGCTGCTCGGTTAGTACGCGCGAAGTACTTGGGTTAAAGCTTAGCAACTTTGCGGCAAAGAGCGCCTTTGCTCCCGACCATTTTAATCCAATTTCTTCACATATATCAGGTGCTTTCTCCGGTAGTAGTAGGAGCTGAGGACTGGGTTGCTTTTTAGGCATAAAGAATTTGCAGATGGGTCAGGGAGGAGCGGATTACTCCTCCTCAAAATAATTTTGATCGATCTCAAAAACCTCGTAGGCCTCCTTCACTCGAGTGCCAATTCGATGCCGTAGCATGAGATCGATGAGCATTTCGCCATCCACTAAGACAACTTTGGTGGCAGAGCCTCGTGTCACGAATTCCTCAGCGGTGCCTTTAAAATAGCTGGTCGTGATAAAAATACCTTTGGTTACACCCTGTCCAGCGAGGGAACCAATAAAAGCTTGGATGCTCATCCGATCGATCGGTCTATCCAGCGCATATCGCTTCGCTTGAACACAAATTTGGTCGAGGCCTAAGGCATCTTGATTGATTCGACCATCGATACCTTCATCGCCGGATTTGCCTACGTGTTTGAGAGAGTTCTCGTTGCCGGATCCATAGCCCATCGCTTTCAAGACCTGCAGCACTAATTTTTCAAAGAATTCAGGGGATTGGTCGAGAACAGCAGCTAGCAAGCGAGAGCGAAGATCGCTCTCCAGCGTTTTAATGCCCTCTGAGATGGCTTCCTCAGGCGTGGATGTAGATAAGGCATCGGGAGCATCATCTGAAGCAACGGATCCTCTCCTTTCCCGACGTTTCTGTCGGCCAAGTTCCCAAGCTTCTTCCCATCCAGGAATGAGCTTCAGGTCAGCATGCGTGATGACTTGAGGGTGACTGATCAGATATTTCTTGCCGGATGCTGTCGCCTCATAGGTGCCTTTCTCCACCTTAGAAATCAGCGCCGCTTTTGTTAAGAAGGTCATAGCCCAGCCACATCGATTTCCTATAAACGTTGATGACCCACTGGGTACTCGATGTGCAGATTCGGCCTGAGATAATTTGAATGCGGTCACCATCTCCTCGGTAGCGGTGCGTCGCGTAATTTTTTTCGCGGCGGCAATGGCGAGCAACGGACGCAATAATTGATCGAAGGTGGGAATCATGGTGAAAATTGAGGATTTAAGAACCGGCTTCCTTCGCCACCACCGTATCATACAGCCCGTAATGCGTCAGCCCCTCGTGGCTCGCGATGCCCGTATAGCTTAACGAGGCATCTTCGTAACGACGGAAGGCGAACACCGCTTGGTTCATTTGTTCAGTGTTAAACACTCTTAGCCGTACCAGCAGGTGAAAATCTTTTACCGACAGGCCAGTGACCGTTTCGAAGAGGTCAGGTTCGATCTTGGTGATCACATCCTGCAGCGTGTTCTCCCGAAAATCAGTCAGATACATAAAAGCCGGGATGCGCGTCGCAAACTTGATGAGTTTTTCCTGCACTAGCTTGCGCTTGGATTTGAACTCCTTCTCCTCATCGGAAAGTTGCTTCTGCTCTTTCTTCGATAAGTCATTTTCCTTCGCCTTATTCTTCAAGTCTTTGACCGTATCACTCTTGTTGATGATAGTTTCGAGTATGTTGTCGCCGAGTGTGCGCCATCCTTCGATGCGCTCAACGGCGGCCATCGCCTCGGGATTGTCGAGGATACGCCGCAGGGTGTTGTTATCCACGTTCACCAACATAGCTGACTCCCATTTTCTGGCGAGCAGCGTCGCCGAGGTGCCAGCCATCGCCATGTCGAGAATGCCGCCCGCATCTATTTGGGTCATATTTGAGCCGTCGTAGGCTAGCACC
>CAIYYX010000190.1 GCA_903930535.1 uncultured Sterolibacterium sp.
ACCCATATCCTGAAGCTGCCATGGGCACAATGACTTGCGCCAGGCGGATTTCGGCAATTCAGCAGTAAACGAGTGGCTGCGCATGAATCTGTTGGCGAAGTTCGGCTTGCCGGTGGCAAGGACCGAAATTTTACAGTTTGGCAACCAAAGAGGACCGAGCGTGCAGCGCTTCGACCGTCAGTTGCACTCACCGGGCAACTGGCCGACGCGCCTACCCCAGGAAGATGTCTGCAAGGTCAAGGGGCTGCCTTCGCACCTGAAATATGGGAGTGACCGCGGTCCGAACCTTTGCAATCTGGCCGGAGTCCTCGCAGGATCGGGTTAGGCTGCGACAGGCATATCCGCATTGCTCAATACGCATCTCAGTTTCTAGATGCTTGAAGTGCCCTTCGATCACGATAAGAACTTCACCTTTCTTGTGCTGCACGAGGCCCAACTCCCTCACTCGCCAGCACTAAGGTATGTCAATCTGCGCAGCGGAAGGTACCGGAGAAGATTGCGCGGTCAATTTTGAAGGGTTACTAAAGTCTGGCGACATCCCGGAGCGGATGCCCGCGTGTAGTCGGCACTCCCTCCTTCTAGGTTTTTGCCTGAGGTGAGGAACGGTTCCTCACCCTCCACGCTTCTTAGTTTAGAAGTCTCTTGATTGCCGCCTTAATCGCAGAAAACCGATCTGGATCTATGTTCGAAAGATCAATTCGCACGCTGCGTTTTCTCCCGTTGAATACCAGCCTCCCCTTCCGTCCCTCTGTACCTTCCAGCATTTCGTCTTTACCGAGCGAGTGAGGAATGGTTCCTCGCTCCTTCGTCAAACGTTTAAAGACAGTCGCGGAGATGGGGCGAGGTGACTCGCTCTGAATTGCCTTTGCGACACTCAATATGTAATCCGGGTCTTTCTGAATAGCTCGGACAAGGTCGGCAACCCATCGATATTGGAGGTCAAGAGGGCTTTCGAAGGCGCTCAAAATGCCGGCTGGTAACCTGGCTAACGATAGCGCCTTGTTAAGCTGGCTTTGATCGATCCCAACTTCCTCAGCTAGTTTCCTCGCCGACGAAAACAGCCCCTCATCCAAGGCCTTGGAGTACATTGCGCCGATTTCATACGGTCGCAAGTCTTTGCGTTGGCGATTTTCCCTATCCATTTCGATGAAGAGATGTTTTTCATCTAGGTCGTCGATCACCGCCTGAACATCAATGCCGAGCTCCAGGCACGCTTGATGACGACGATGGCCAAACACGATTTCGTACTTTCCTGATTCATTTCTCAGATGGCGAACCTTGATCGGCTGAACGTTGCCTCCTTGAGATCTGATGTCTTCTTTCAACCCTTCAAACTCTGGGCCTACGAAAGAAAGCTCATGACGATTTGCCCACTTGCTTCGAACGATCCGCGTCGGATCAATGAGTTTTGTCGCTAAGCTTCCTTGGAACTCTTCCAATTGCTCTTTGAGATGAACCGCCTCTTTAATGGCGGAAGACTGTCGGTCAGTAAACTGAGCCATAGCGCCGATTGCGGTTTTGGGTTTGGCGCCCTCAGCCCGTCCCTCAGAATTCGAGGCTGGCGTGATAGGGCCACGTGGTGCGAGCACGAAGCTGGCTTTGGCGAGTAATTTCTTTCCCATAATTGCTCCTATCCTCAGCTCTTAGTAGACTTGGTCGCACCGGCCTGTTTATCCCAAGCGGCACGAATCGAACTTTCGACATATCCAACAAACTGGTCATATGCATCTCTGGCTCGTTTGAAGGTTCTAGCGTTGCCGTCATATTTTTGGATGTCATAGACAGTCGAGAATTCAGCGCTCGCACTGCTCGTCACCGCAGTTTTTGGAATCTCAACCGGCAAGACTTTCTCTTTATATGTGGCCTGAATCCAAGTCCTTACGATATCGCTGGTCGACTCGGCAGAATCAACACGCGACAAAAGTACATGGATGAAATCGAAATCTTTATCCAGGCCTCGCTTTGTGAGCATCTCGTTGCTTAAGTCAGAGAACAGGTTCCAGAATTGACTCGCCGAAGCGTAGTCAAGGGCATTCGGCGGCAGTGGCATTACAAGGCCGTTACTGGCCATAATTGCGTTGATAGTGATGTAACTGAGACTGGGCGGACTATCAATGACAATTACGTCATATTCGTCGCGCACGTCGTCTATCCCCAAATTAAGCACATTCCAAAATTCAAACTTCGGCTCCTGAGTTTGACGAGCGGGGAGGGCGAATTCCGCGCCAAACAAACAAGGCGCAGCAGCCACCAAGTCGATTCCGTTCCAATAAGTCTGTCGAATGGCATAGCGGATCGAGGTCTCTTCGCCAAGTGCCAAGGGAAGAATTGTGTCTTCTTCGGAGATCTCAGCATCCGGCAGAATTCCGAACAATGTGGTGAGCGATCCCTGCGGATCCGTGTCGATTACCAGCACCTTATGACCAAGCAAGGTGAGGCCTTGAGCCAATGTCATCGCCGTGGTCGTCTTGCCAACTCCACCCTTGAAGTTTGAGATCGTAATTGTGATGGCCTCCGCGCCTTTGGGCCGCAGTTTATCTTTGCGATAGGAGCGGATCCACGTACGCGCCTCACTCAGCGTGAACTCTCGCCGGCTACCAGTCGTGTTGAGGTTACCTAGCGGCAAATCGCCTTTAGCCATTCTGTGGATGATCGAGCCCTTTTCTACGCCGCAATAGGTTGCAAGCTGGCTCAAGTGGATAGACAATTCCTTTTTCCGAGATGTTGGGTTAAGCATCGCTGCTCGCACTTGATCCATCATCTCGGCTGAGAGAGCTGCCTGATCTGCAATGTCTTTCAGATTGATCGACGGCTTACTGATATTCTTTGCGGTGGCCATGAAGTTCCTTGCATTGAGCGAATAGTGAACATTTTACGGAATCTGTAATTAATAGCAAATCCTGGTGAACAAGCCTCTATTTGCTAAATCCCAAGCCTTTCCTTTCCTGTTTTTTCTCCGGATAGAAGTGGCCGCGGGTTTAACAATTGCAAAACCTTTACTCCCTTTAATACCTTTAGAACTGAATTTCTCTTTTTAAATCAATACGTTACACCACCACAGGTGTGTGAATACAGGTGGATACGTGAGACTTTCCGGGAGACAACAGGAGTGAATACGGGTGAGAAGGTGAGCTATTACGGGGCTTTAGGTGAGTGAATACAGGAATTGCCCTGTTCCCAGCAGCCTTTCGCCCCTCAGCGATTACAAAATTGGGTCTTAAAACTGGGCTGAAACAATTTCTCCATCGATCCTTTGGATTCGGCTGCTTTATGTGAGCTTTTTCAGGAACCTCCCAATGCTGGAGTGGATGCCTACAAATGGTGAAAACATCTTTTCACGTGAGAGTTTTCAGGAATTTACCGCTATCGAATCGAAATGGACATGTGAAATTCGCCGTTCACACGTATGTCCGTCTGTAGTAAAGTGCCTAAGATGAATGATTTGGAACGATTTTCAGAGTTTGACCCGCTAAGAAAGCCAGTCAATACGCTCGCCATTGTTCCGCAGAACCGCAAGATAACGGCGCTCGGCCGCAAGGCATACAACGTGATGCTGAACATTGCTCAGACTCAAGGAGTAGACAAGGAATCATATAGAGCGCCACTCTCGGAGATTGTTAGCGGTATTGACTATGGGTCGAATGACATTGAGTTGATAAAGAAGCATCTAAAAGCGATGGCCACAACCATTGTCGAATGGAACTCACCAACGACAGGGGAGGGCACAAAGTGGACAGTGTGTGCTCTGATATCTCACGCGACCATTGTTAAAGAAGCCAATCAGAACTTCATCGAGTGGGGTTATGCGCAGCCATTGCGTCAAGAGCTTCTTTCTCCGTCTGTATTCGCGAAGCTCTCCATCGGAATGCTGTCACAAATGCATACCCATGCGGGAATCGTGCTCTATGAGATTTGTACCAGGTACAAAAATGTGGGTCGAACCTCTCGTCAAAACTGGCGATGGTGGCTACCCGTACTTACTGGCCAGCCGAATTCTGAACGGTTGGCAAAAACAGAG
>CAIYYX010000191.1 GCA_903930535.1 uncultured Sterolibacterium sp.
CCCAGTAGCGTGCCGGCACGCCCGGCATCGTCCTCCGGCGCCAGCAGAAAGTGCGCGAGGTGGTTCATCGGGGCTTCGCTCGATCGGATTGTGCAGGCATAGTTGGAGAAATTTTTTGCCCAAGTCGACGCGCCAACAGGCGCTGGTTTGCCGGTGTTTGCCGGCGTTCGGCAAAGACAGGTTTGAGACTTTTTTATCATCCAGTATTTTAGCGCACGGTTTTTTGCGCATGCGCTGTGCGGGTTGCGCGCAGCGCCCCGCGTAACGGGTCGACGCGGTGATCCCTCGGGTGGTAGTCAGACAAAGAGGGTTGTCGTTCCCGATTCCGCTGCCCCTGCGGTTCGCGGTATGCACCGGGTTGCTCACACCGGTGCCGCCCATCATCCACCGCCTTATCGCGCGCCTGCCCCGCTTGCCGGGCAGGCGATATGTTCACCAGCAGAGGAAAATGTGTTTTAAAGTTCCTGTTCTCTTTTCAGCTTGGCAGAGGCTCCATGGACTGGTTGACGCCGTATATGACGCAGCATCCCGAACTGCCGGTCTTTCTTGCAATCGGCATCGGATATTGGATCGGCAAGTTCAAGCTCAAGGGCGTGGGCTTCGGACCCGTAACCGGTTCGCTGATCGCGGGGCTGCTCATCGGCTACCTGTTCCATGTTCCGGTCGCCGACACCGCAAAACAGTTTCTTTTCATGCTGTTCATGTTCGGGATCGGCTATTCGGCGGGGCCGGGCTTCGTGCGCGGCGTCCAGGACGGCGGTTGGCGGTGGGTCGCGCTCGGCGTCGTGATTCCAGTGACCGGGTTACTGACAGCCTTCGTCATGGCTCGCCTTCTCAATCTCGAGCTGGGCTATGCCGCTGGCATGATGTCGGGTGCTCTGACTGAATCCCCGGTGATCGGCACCGCCAGCGAGGCGATTCGTTCGCTGGCGCTGCCAATCGAAGAAAAAGAGCGCCTGATCAGGCAGATCCCGGTGGCCGATGCGCTCACCTACATCTTTGGCACCTTCGGCGTGATCTTCTTCTGCTCGTACATCGGCCCGTGGCTGCTGCGCCTGGATCTCAAGGCTGAGGCCCTGAAGCTCGAAGTCGCGATGGGAATGGACCGCGACCGCCAGGACGGCACGTCCGCCTGGCGGATGTTCGAGTTGCGAGCCTATCGGCTGGGTCCGTCTTATTCGGTCGTCGGCCGAACGATTGCTCAGGCCGAGGCCATGGCGCAGCCGGCAAGGCTCTTTATCGAACGCATTCGGCGCGATGCTTCGATTGTCGAGGCAACACCCGACACCATCCTGAAGGCAGGCGATGTGGTTGCCGTGATCGGACTGAACGAGACTCTGGTCGGCACACTCGCGCCGCAGGCAGAGGAAGTGTTCGACCGCGAACTGCTGGACATCGGCCAGTCGAGCCTCGAGGTGGAGATCACCCGACGAGACATCGCGGGAACGACCATTGATGCGCTGCGTGCCGCCCCCGAACTCATCAGAGGCGTGTTCGTGCGAGCGATCAGACGCGGTGGAGAGGACCTCCCGGTCGCACCGGGCACGGTATTGCAACGGGGCGACAAGCTCACGCTGTTCGGGCTGACACCCACTGTTGAGCGGGTGGCGCAGCGCCTGGGCAACGTGGCTCATCCACCTCGGCACACCGACTTCGTGGCACTGGGCCTGGCGATTTTCACCGGGGCTTTGTTGGGGCTCGCGCTGGCCTTCCCGGTAGGCGGCCTTCACATCGCACTCGGAAGCAGCGTCGCGGTGCTGCTGATGGGGCTCGCAATGGGCTGGCGAAACTCGACCCATCCCGAATTTGCCTTTATTCCGGCAGGCGCCATTGAGTTCATGAAATCAATCGGTCTGGCCGCCTTCGTGGCCATGATCGGGCTGAAGGCCGGGCCGGTATTCGTTGATGCTATCCGGGAGATCGGCCTGCAGGTCTTCCTCGGGGGCATCGTGGTTACGCTTGTGCCGCAACTCGTCGGTCTCTTGGTGGGCCGCTACCTGCTGGGACTCAATCCATTGCTGCTGCTGGGGGCGCTTGCCGGCGCGCAGACCATGACCGCAGGTCTTGCCGCGCTTCAGGAGCGCTCAGAAAGCCCGGTCGCCGTCATCGGCTACTCAAGTACGGTGGCCTTCGGACACATCCTGATTTCGATCGGCGGAACAGCGCTGATCTGGATGTTGAGCTGATCGCAGTAACTTTAGATCGCGAGCCTGCGGCTCGAACGCCTTTCTGCGGCGCTCGAAACCGGCTACCAGTTCTCCATCGGTCGGCGTGAGGTCGGGGCCTAGCTTCATGCGGCCTAATGTCTGACGTAACCGTCTTGCTGCGCTTTCTGCGACGGGTCTGATAATCCTGCGTGGTCTGCGTTCCACCTAGGCTACCGGTCGCCGTAATAGCGGTGGAGCGAACCAGTTAATACAAGTAAGGCGGTCGGCTGCGCTCGTCCGATCGTTCGTGGAGCGAGTCGCGCTGAGTTGCACAACGGTGGTGCGCCAAAGCCCGCTTTAGACGACGGTGATCGCTCACCGCAAAAATTTAAACCACATCAATTCAACGGCATGCTCATTGCGGTCGGCGTGCGACCGGTCTGGCATGTCGCTTGCAACTAAGAGAGCATGCATGTCAATACAAGTTATAAACATAACAAGTCGGCC
>CAIYYX010000192.1 GCA_903930535.1 uncultured Sterolibacterium sp.
AAGATGTCCATGCTGCAGGATCTTGAGCGCGGGCGCTCGCTGGAAATCGATGCGCTGGTCGGCGTCGTTCAGGAGCTTGGCCGGATGACCGATGTTCCTACCCCTAACATCGACGTGGTTCTGGCGCTGGTCCAGGAATGTGGCCGGCAGGCCGGCCTTTATTCGGTTTTGAAGTCGGCCTGAAGGCCGACCTACGAAAATGTAGGTCGTGCCTTCAGGCCGACAATTCCCTTAGCCGCAGGTGCCCACCGCGCCGCAGGCGCTGCAAAAATCGCAGCCGTCCTTGCGTATCACCGTGTAGTTGCCGCACTCATTGCACAGCGCGCCCTGCATCACCCTCGGGGCGCCGGCTTCGCGCGGCGTCTCGAGTATGCCCATCTCGCGCGTCGGGAAGCCGTTTTCGTCGAGGATGCCGAGCATCGCATAGCGGTGGATGATCAGGCGCGCGAGATAAGCCACGGTAGACGGCCAGTTCTGCTGACGCCGTGTGCCGGGGACGAAGGCCATGAAGTCGCCGAGCGGTTCCGGATAGTTCAGGAGCTTCCGCAGCTTCATGCCTATCCAGGCCGGATCCATCACGCGCATGTCGAGGGAAAGTATGCGGGAGAGACCATCCAGTGCGCGCGGGTAGTTGCCCGACAGCCACATCGAGTAGGGGCGGGTGACGCCGGGAACGCCGGCCATTTCCGGCAGGGTGATTTCCTTCAGACCCAACACGAACTCCTCTCCGGCGGCGGGGTTTACGATATCCACTGTCCAGGAAAGCGTGCCGTCCGTGCCGGTCTTGGGTTCTTCGCGGCTGAACATGGTGTCCAGCACCGGCGTCGGACCGTCGCCTTCGAAGGCGCCGAGCTGCTCGCAGCGATAGCGGATGACCTGGGCCAGGGCTGAGACGACGCCGGGCATCAGTTTGTGCTCGCCATGCGGCGGGAATGCCATGTCGAAGGGCTCATCACCAATGGTCTTGGCCAGCATGTCGAGCTTCAGCTTGAGCCAGCCGCGGTCATTGGCGCGCATGTCCATGGACAGTGTCTTGGCGACCGCACCCAGACCCCGGGGTTGCTCCGAGCCATTGACCCAAACCTCGAAGGGCACGGCCTTGCCGGTGGCAATGTGGCCGACGAACAGCGCGAATTCGCCGTGCGGCGTCTCTATCATATAGGTCCAAGCCGCATTGCCTTCGGTCATGCGCGGCCGGCCGGGCCAACGCAAGCTGGCCAGAACCGGCGCGGGCAGGCTGCCTATGGAGAGACGGCGATTGGCGTCCGAGATGATCACATCCTGCGGTTGCTTCTTGTCGGCGGACTCGACCGAGAGCACGGAGCCCAGGACGGCGTTCGGGCGATAGGTGGCCAGCCCCTTCAGGCCTGCCTTCCAGGCGGCCATGTAGAGATTCTCGAACTCGGCGTAAGGGTAGTCCTCGGGGACATTCACGGTCTTCGAGATCGAGGTGTCGACATAGGGGGCCACCGCGGCGACCATGTCCTTATGCGCCTCGGCCGAGATCTCCAGGGCGGTGACGAAATACTCGGGCAGTTTTGTGGTGTCGCCGCCCAGGTGCTTGTAGTAGCGCCAGGCGTAATCCTCGACCGCGTATTCCTTGAAGGTGCCGTCGGCCATGCGCTTCTTGCGCGTATAGACCCAGGAGAAGGGCGGCTCGATGCCGTTGCTGGCATTGTCGGCGAAGGCCAGAGAGATCGTGCCGGTCGGCGCGATCGACAGCAGATGCGAGTTGCGTATGCCGTGCTTCCTGATCTGCTCCTTCACCTCTCCCGGCAGGCGCGAGGCGAAATTTCCGCCTGAGAGATACATGTCGGCGTTGAACAGCGGGAAGGGGCCGCGCTCTTTGGCCAGTTCGACCGAGGCGAGATAGGAGCGGTCGCGCATGAACTCGGAGATCTTCGTCGCTATGGCACGCGCCTCAACCGTGTCGTAGCGACTGCGCAGCATGATCAGGGCATCGCCCAGGCCGGTGAATCCGAGGCCGACGCGGCGTTTGGCTCGCGCCTCGGCGAGCTGCTGCTCGAGTGGCCAATGGGTGGCATCGAGGACATCGTCCAGCATGCGCACCGAGGTGTCGATGACGCTGCCGAAACTGACATAGTCGAATGAAGCTTGTTCAGAGAAAGGCGCCTTGACGAACAGCGTCAGGTTGATCGAGCCCAGGCAGCAGCAGCCATAAGGCGGCAGAGGTTGTTCGGCGCAGGGGTTGGTGGCCTCGATGGTCTCGCAGTAATAGAGATTATTGTCGCGATTCATGCGGTCGAGGAAAAGAATCCCCGGCTCGGCATGATCGTAGGTCGAGCGCATGATCTGATCCCAAAGGTCATGCGCGCGGATTTTGCGATAGACCCACTGACCATCTTCACGCTGGTAGGCGCCAGAGGCCTTGAAATCGGCCGAGGGCTCGGCCTTGTGCGTCAGTTCCACCTCGCCATCACACTCGACGGCACTCATGAACTGGTCGGTGACGCCGACCGAGATGTTGAAGTTGGAGAGGTCGCCTTCGTCCTTGGCGTGAATGAATTCCTCGATGTCGGGATGGTCGCAGCGCAGCACGCCCATCTGCGCGCCGCGACGGCTGCCGGCGGATTCCACGGTCTCGCAGGAACGGTCGAAGACGCGCATATAGGAGACCGGGCCGGAAGCGCGCGAGTGCGTACCCTTGACATGGGCGCCGATCGGCCGGATGGAAGAAAAGTCATAGCCGACGCCGCCACCGCGGCGCATGGTTTCCGCGGCTTGCTGCAGGGCGGTGTAGATGCCGGGACGGCCGTCGACGATCTCCGAGATGGAGTCGCCCACCGGTTGCACGAAGCAGTTGATGAGGGTGGCGGTGAGATTGGTGCCGGCGGCAGAGTTGATGCGGCCTGCCGGGACGAAACCTTTTTCCTGCGCTTCATAGAATTGTCGCTCGCAGCTGGCGCGCTTGTCCTCGGGTTCGACCGCAGCCAGTGCGCGAGCGACGCGCAATCTGACTTCGGAGACATTGGACTCGTTGCCCTTGGCATATTTTTCGAGCAGCACCTCGCCGGATATTTCCTGCGGCGCGGGCAGTGTGATAGATGGAGAGAAAACAGTTTCACCCGTGGTCATTGTCTTCGTTGTCATGGTTTTTTCCGGGGAAGTTGAATGCGAACGGAGTAAGCATAGCGCCGCATTTGTTTCATTGGAAGCAAAAAATTCACGTCCTCATAAAAACAAGGACTTAAAAACTTCCCTAGTAGCCTAGCAAAGGCCATGCCACTAGATGTAGTGGGTCGCGCAAGGGGGGAAAGTTCCGGAAATTCAGGGTATTGGACAAGGCAGCAGGCGGGCGGTGTGGCGCGCGATCATCCATTCCTCGTTGGTCGGCAAGACCAGCACTTTGACGCCGCTGGCGGCGGCAGAAATGCATGTCGCATCGGCAGAGTTTGCCGCCGCGTCGAGCGCCACACCCAGCCACTGCGCGTAGGCTCCGACCTGTGCGCGGACGGCGGCGGCATGCGTGCCGATGCCGCCGGTGAATACCAGGCTGTCCAGCCCGCCCAGGCTAGCTGCGAGCGAGCCCAGTTCGCGCATGATGCGGTAGCAGAAAAGATCGACTGCTTCCTTGGCCTCGGGTTTTTCGGATTCCAGGAGTTCGCGCATGTCCTGCGAGATGCCGGAGACGCCAAGGAGGCCAGATTCGCGGTAGATGAGACGGGAGAGGCTGGCGGCATCCATGCCCTCCATTTCCATCAAATAGAGCAGCACGCCCGGATCGAGGTTGCCGCTCCTTGTGCCCATCATCAGGCCATCGACGGCAGTGAAGCCCATGGTCGTACTGATGCTGCGGAGATCTCTCATGGCGCACATGCTGGCGCCGTTGCCAAGATGGAGGACGATGACACGACCACGCGCATCCGCATCCAGATGCTCGGGCAGAACATGGGCGATGTATTCGTAGGACAGGCCGTGGAAGCCATAGCGGCGCACGCCTTTCGCGGTGATGTGGCGCGGCAGCGCGAATAGTTGCGCCAGCAGCGGCTGGCTGCGATGAAAAGCGGTGTCGAAACAGGCCACCTGCGGCAGGGCAGGATCGATCCTGGTCAGCGCATGGATGGCGTCGAGGTTGTGCGGCTGGTGCAGCGGCGCGAGCGGAATCAAGCGCGCTAGCGCTGCGAGAACTGCAGCATCGAGCAGCAGCGGCTCGGCGTAGCATTCGCCGCCATGCACAACACGATGACCGACGGCGACGACGCTCTTGCCGCCATCATGCTCGGCCAGCCAGCGCAGCAGGAACTCCAAGGCCTGGTGATGGCGACCGTCCGCAGTCGCGAAGTGCAGGGGCTGGTCGGCGAGAACCTGGCCTGTGGCGTCCTGCGCCGTGAGGCGGGCGCCGTTCTTCGCTCCTATGCCGTCGATTATTCCAGAGAGCGCGGGAACCCTGGCGATTTCATTCGCGTTCTCGAACAGTGCGAACTTGATCGAAGACGAACCGGCGTTGATGACGAGGATAAATGCGTTCATCGTCCCGCAGAGACTTCCTTCGGGCGTCGTTGCAAGGAGTGAAGCGACGAAGCAATCCTGGATTGCCATGCTACGCTGGCAATGACGGGGGTCCGGACGGAGGGGTCACTCATAGAGATGACACCAGTAGGTTTCTCATTTGCGTTTTGCGTGGGCCATGACCATGGCGATGGCGGTCGAGGCGGTGCGCGTTTCAGCGGAGTCGGCGCGGCTGGTGAGCACGATGGGAACCCTGGCGCCCAGCACGATGCCTGAAGACAAGGCGTCTGCGAGGTATTCGAGCTGCTTGGCCAGCATATTGCCCGACTCGATGTCGGGCACCACCAGAATGTCGGCCTGACCCGCAACGGCAGAACGGATGCCCTTGGTCTTGGCTGCGACGATGGATACCGCGTTGTCGAAGGCGAGCGGGCCGTCGAGCAGGCCGCCGGTGATCTGGCCGCGATCGGCCATCTTGCATAGCGCTGCGGCGTCGAGCGTCGCCCGCATTTTCGGATTGACCAGTTCCACCGCCGCCAGTATCGCCACCTTGGGTTCCGGGATGCCTATCATCCTGGCCAGATCGATGGCGTTTTGCACGATGTCGACCTTTTCCTCGAGGGTCGGTTCGATGTTGATCGCGGCGTCGGTAATCATCAGCGGTCTCGGATAGGTCGGCACATCCATCAGGAAGACGTGGCTGATGCGACGGTGGGTGCGCAGCCCAGTACTCTGGTTGATGACCTCTGCCATCAGTTCGTCGGTATGCAGCGACCCCTTCATCAGCGCCTCGACCTCGCCGTTTCTGGCGAGTTGTACCGCCACCTCCGCCGCGGCATGGCTGTGCGGTACGTCGATGATGTTGCAAGCGGCAAGCGACAGGCCGAGATCCTCGCTCAAGCGGTTCAGTTTCTCCTTGGGTCCGATCAGGGTCAGCACCGCCAGGCCGGCATCCCGTGCCATCAGCGCTCCCTTGAGGGATTCGGCGTCACAGGGATGGACCACGGCCATGGAGATCGGCGAGAGGCCGCGGGTCATGGCCAGCAGGTGGTCGTAGCGGGCCTGTCTGTCGTTGATCGTAAATACGGGCAGGGCCATGCGTGGCCGCCTGATTTTCTCGATCGGTGCGAGAACCTCGGCGCTGCCGACAATCACCTTGAAACCATCCTGGTTGGTGCACAGGCAGTCGAAGACGATGTGGTGATTGTGGTCGAACTTCTTCTGGCAGGTGAGGGTGATGGTGATGGTGTCGCCCAGGGTCACCGGCCGCGAGAAATGCAGCGACTGGTCGATGTAAATGGTTCCGGGTCCGGGGAACTGGGTGCCCAGCACAGTAGAGATCAGCGCCCCTCCCCACATGCCGTGGGCGATCACCTCGCGAAACATCGAGGAGTGCGCGTATTCGGGATCGACGTGGGCGGGATTGACATCGCCCGACATGATGGCGAAGAGCTGAATGTCTTCGTTTCGCAATGTACGGACCAGCTTTGCGCTGTCGCCGACCTCGATCTCGTCGTATGTCCGGTTCTCGATAAAGGCGTGGGTTTCGATTTGGCTCATGAGGGACTCCTGGGGCGATTATAATGGTTCTATTACACTCCATGGAAAGAAGCCAGACATGCAGTATGTAAGCTATGGCGCGGAAGGCACGGCCGAATCGATGCGTCTCACGGAGGGTGCGACTCCCACTCCGGGCTTGGGGGAAATCCTCATTGAAGTCCATTACGCGGGTGTCAATCGCCCCGATGTGGCCCAGCGTTCCGGCAACTATGCGCCGCCTCCCGGCGCATCTCCCATTCTCGGCCTCGAGGTCGCCGGGCGCGTGGCGGCTCTGGGCGAGGGCGTCGCCGAATGGAAAGTCGATGACCTGGTGACGGCGCTGGTGCCGGGTGGCGGCTATGCCGAGTATTGCGTGACACCCGCAGCCCATGCCCTGCCCATCCCACTGGGGTTGTCCATGGCCGAAGCGGCGGGCCTGCCGGAAACCTGGTATACGGTCTGGGCGAATGTCATGGACATCGGCCGCCTCAAGGCTGGAGAGAGGCTTCTTGTCCATGGCGGCTCCTCAGGCATTGGGCTTGCCGCGATACAACTCGCGCGCCATGTCGGTGCAGAGGTCATAGTCACCGTCGGCAGCGATGAGAAGGCGGACTTCTGCAAGGCATTCGGCGCGGACCATGCCATCAACTACAAGGAGTGCGACTTCACCGAAAAGGTGCGTGAAGTGACTAAAGGCGAAGGGGTGGATATCGTGCTCGACATGGTCGGCGCCCCCTACATGAAGAAGAACCTCAGCCTCCTGCGCCGCGATGGCCGCCTGGTGCTGATCGCCTTTCTCTCCGGCAGCAAATGCGAATTCGATTTTATGCACGTGATGGTGAAGCGTCTCACCATCACGGGATCCACCATGAGACCCAGGACTGTTTCCGAGAAGGCTGCGATCCGCGCGTCGCTCGCCCGCCACATCTGGCCGGACCTCGCTAACGGGCGTCTGAAGACTCATCTCTTCGCCACCTTCCCGCTGGCGGAAGTGGGCGAGGCGCACAGGCTCATGGAGAGCAGCCGCCACATCGGGAAAATCGTGCTGCAGGTGCGCGGCTGAAACCTTTGATGGCAGATCTCGGGAAGGATTCTCTGGATCCGCAGCAGGCTGAGGATTGGCAGGAGTTGCGGGCACAGGGCCAGCGCATGCTGTCGGACATGTTCGACTATCTCGAGCATCTCCGCGAGCGGCCGGTCTGGCAGCCCATTCCGCAGGAAGTGCGAGAAGGCTTCCACGAGGCGATGCCAGACAAGCCTGGCGATCTCGCGCAGGTGCATCAGACCTTCATGCAGGACATCCTGCCCTATGCCGTGGGCAATGCACACCCGGGCTTCATGGGCTGGGTCCATGGCGGCGGGACTGCAGTCGGGATGCTGGCGGAGATGTTGGCCGCCGGGCTCAACGCCAATCTTGGCGGCCGCGATCAGATCCCGATCGCGGTGGAGAGACAAGTGTTGGAATGGGTCAGGGATCTCTTCGGATTTCCAGAAACGGCCAGCGGCCTTTTCGTCACCGGCACCTCCATGGCGAATCTGATTGGTCTCTTGGTCGCGCGAACGGCCGCGTTGGGCACGCGAGTGCGCCAAGAGGGACTCGCAGCCAGCAAGCTGACCGCCTATACATCCGCCGGTGCCCACGGCTGCATCGCCCAGGCGATGAATGTCTCGGGCATAGGCAGCGATGCCTTGCGCCTCATCCCGATGAATGAAAATTACCAGATGGATGTCGCTGCGCTCGAGACGGCCATCTCTGAAGATCGCAGGCAGGGCTTCCAACCGTTTTTCATCGTAGGCGTCGCGGGGTCGGTGGATGTCGGCGCCATCGATGATCTGGCAGCGATCAGCCGCATCGCAAAGCGGGAAGGGTTGTGGTTCCATGTCGATGGTGCTTATGGGGCGCTCGCCATGCTGGCTCCGGAGCTTGCCCCGCGTCTCGAAGGTTTGGCGCTGGCCGACTCCATCGCCTTTGACTTTCACAAGTGGGCTCAGGTCCCCTACGATGCCGGCTTCATCGTGGTGCGGGACGGTACTCTGCAGCAGAGCACCTTCACTTCGCCCGCGGCATATCTGCGGCGGGAAACCAGCGGCATGGCGGCCGGCTCGCCCTGGCCCTGCGACCTCGGTCCCGATCTCTCCAGGGGTTTTCGCGCGCTCAAGACCTGGTTCACAATCAAGGTCTATGGTGCCGAAAAGATGGGTCAGGTGATTGCAAAAACCTGTGCCCTGGCGCAGTACCTGAAGCAGTGCGTCGAGAACGAGCCTCTGCTTGAACTCCTGGCACCCGTTTCGCTGAACATCGTCTGCTTCCGCTACCGCAGCATTGACGCTGACCGGGTGAATGCGGCCATCGTCATCGCCCTGCAGGAGTCGGGAATCGCCGCACCGTCGACGACCCTCTTAGACGGTCGTCTGGCGATTCGCGCCGCCATCGTCAATCACCGCACCGAGGCTTGCGATATCGACGCACTGGTCAGGGCGACGTTAGACTTCGGAAAAGTTGCGTGAGTCTCGATCATCCCATTCCAGAGGCGGAATTTGAGCCACTGTTAGGTCAGGCCGCATTGATGACCCTGGCTTTCTCCGGCGCCAACCTCGCACCCTTGGGGTCGCGTCTGCTGGAGCGGGCCAACACTCATCCCGACGATGCCAATACCTTGATGGACTTGTCGTCGGTGTTGCAGCTCATGGGCAAACTTGAGATCGCCTTGACGGTGCAGGCTCAGGCGCTGGCGATGCAGAGGCTTTATCATCTGCCGGCCGCCACCGGCAAGACCGGGATAAGGCTTCTGGCCATCATGGGGCCAGGCGACTTCATGACCAACATGCCCATCGACTTTCTCCTGCATGAATCCGATATCGCGCTGGACATGCTTTACGTCGGACCGGGAGGGGAGCTTCCGCAGTCTCTGCCAGACCATGACGTGATATTCGTCGCCCTGGGCGAGTCAGATGAAAATCTGCCGCTGCTCGCGGAGATCGGGAAGCGATTAAAGGATTGGCCGCGGCCGGTGCTCAATCGGCCGGAAGCCGCTGCGGGGCTCGCGCGCGACGGCGCTTATCTGAGGCTCAGCTCATCGCCGGGAATTGCCATGCCGATCACGGTCCGCATAGCCAGACAGACCCTGGAGCAGATAGGCCGTGATGAGCGGCCGCTTGTCGCCGTCCTTGAGGGCGGAAGTCTTCCTGTGATTGTTCGCCCGGTTGGCTCGCATGCCGGGCGGGGACTGGTCAAAATTGATCACGGAAGCGCGATTGCCGACTATCTGCGGGAGTTGGCTGACAGCGCATTTTATGTTTCCCCCTTCATCGATTATCGCAGTGCCGATGGGCTTTTCCGCAAGTACCGGGTGGTCCTGATAGCGGGGCGAGCGTTTGCCTGCCATATGGGAATTTCCGAGCACTGGATGATCCACTATCTCAATGCGGGCATGACTGAAAGCGCAGACAAGCGCGCCGAAGAGGCGCGCTTCATGGCGGATTTCGACACGGATTTCGGGCGCCGCCATGATGAGGCTTTTCGCGCCATCGCAAAGTGCATGGAGCTCGACTATCTGGTCGTCGATTGCGCTGAGACGAAGGACGGCAGGCTGCTGATATTCGAGCTCGATAGCGGCGCGGTGGTCCATGACATGGACCCCGTAGACCTCTTTCCCTACAAACAGCCCCAGATGCGCAAGGTGTTTTCCGCCTTTCGCCAGATGCTGGCCGATGCCATGACGCACGAGGCCTCATGTTGACCGGTCTCATCCTGCCGCCCACCGAGCAACTTCTGCTGGAGGGCGGCGATGCCAGAATCGAACTCGATCCTGACAAGGTCTCCAATCAATATGGTTGCTCGCCGCTGCCTGATCCAGGCTTGCTGGCTTTCGGCTCCTCGACGGCAACGGGAATCTCGGAGGCGGGATTTGCCGCTGCCGATCGTTTGCGCAGCAGGCTGCTTGCCTGCGAAGATGCGGCGCACGCAGTCAGCTATGTCCGCGAGTTGAACCGGATCAGGCAAGAACTGCTATGTCTCTGCGGGGTATCAGACATCTCCGGTCTCGAAGTCGTGTTCGCGGCATCGGGGACGGATCTTCATTTCATTGCCGCCCAACTCGCCGGTGGGGGAGAGGGCAAGCCCACCCTTGCCGTCATGGTGGATGCGGCGGAGACCGGCAGCTATGTCCCGGCGGCCCTGTCCGGACGCCACTTCAGCAGCCGTGCCGCGCTCGGCGGATCGGTCAGCAAAGGCGAAGCCATCAAGGGAGCGGGCGCAATCGAAGTCGTGACCGTACCGCTACGCACGGCTGACGGCAGCCCACGAGCCGCAGCGATCATCGATGCAGAGTTCGAGTCCCAAGTCGTGAGTGCGGCAGAGCTAGGCCGGCGCGTCCTCCTGATACTGGTCGATGTCTCGAAGACAGGAATGATCGCGCCGAGTCCGTCTTTGGCCTCCAAGCTCAAGCAACGCTATCCCGATGTGCTCGACGTCCTCGTCGATGCCTGCCAGTTCCGGATCGCGCCATCGACGCTCTCTGCCTATCTGGCGCAGGAGTTCATGGTTGCCCTGACCGGTTCTAAATTCGTCACCGGTCCGACTTTCGCGGGCGCGCTGCTCATCCCCGCAACTGCTGCGCAAAGGCTGCGTCAGCGACCTCTGCCCCATGCCTTGCAGTCCTATTCCACGCGCTCGGATTGGCCGCAAGGCTGGGAGGGCTCGCTTGCTGACGTCGCCAATTTTGGGCTGCTGCTGCGCTGGGAAGCGGCTTTGCAGGAGTTGCGTGCTTTTCGCGAGGTGCCTGAGGCGAAGATCGCCGGCTTCCTGCGCTCCTTTGCCGGCGCCATAGAGCATCGCCTGAGGAGCGATTCCTGGTTCGCACCCTTGTCCGTGCCGCCGCTCAAGCGGCATCCATGGCGCGCAGACGATAGCTGGGATAGTCTGCCGACGATTTTTCCCTTCCTGCTTATTCATGACGGGAACTCGCCCCTCTCCCGAGACAAGACAGCGCTCGTCTATCGCCTGCTGCAGGAGGATCTCGGTGGCCGCTTTGCTGATTCAGCCGTCGCCAGGCTGCGCTGTCAGTTGGGACAGCCGGTTGTCTGCGGAGTGAGGAGCGGCGTTGCCGTCAGTGCCTTGCGTCTATGTGTAAGCGCGCGACTTGTCGTCGAGGCGACGGTCGAGGAGGGCAGGCATGAGGCTGCGGTAATCGCGAGAGCGCTTGCGGCGCTGGATAAAACGGCGTTGATTGTAGGTCAGGCTTTAGCCTGACAGCGCTGGTCGCAGGGCCGGTGGTCGTCGGGCTGCGCCCGTCCGGGCGCCTCGATCGAAAGCCCGACCTACAAACCGACCTATCCCCTGGCCTTGCGTTCGCGTTCCACCTGGATGATATAGCGCTGGATCATGGACGCCATGGAATCGGGCAGTTTGACGAACTGGCAGCCGGAGCGTTTGAGTATCTTGCCGCTGGCCAGGGTCACATCGTAGTTGCTGCGCACGCGCATGGTGGCGGTTACCGTTCCGATTTTCGGCAAATCGATGCGGCAGGCGGAAAGCAGCATGTCGGTATCGAACTGGTGCTCCTCTTGCGGCAAAACCAGGGCCAGACCGCCGCCGCTGACGTCCACGACAGTCGCCACAATGAAACGGGTGGAGCCGTCGGATTCCTGGAGCGGGATATGACATTTGAGCGGACTGGCCACCGGCGTAGACATCCGGTAGAAATCCCGCCGCTGCAGCCTAATCAGGGTTTCCGGCACGTTTCCGAGGAAGGCGTTGCGCCCCTCGAACTTCGTCGGATCTACACCATTGATGATGAACTGGATCTTGACCTTGCCATGACTACTGTTGCAGGCCAGTTTGTCTGTCTGGAGCACGCGTTTGTTGATTTCCGCGTTGCTGCCCACGTCGAGGATGAGGTCGTTGCCGTCGGCTGAGACGCCGACCACCGAGGTCAGGAGAAACTCTTTGCCGTGGTTGAAGTGAGCGGTGACCAGTGTGTTGCTTGCCCTCATGGCGTTGAGGATGAGGAGTATCTCGGTCTTCGAATGGACCGTATATTTGCTGTATAGATCTTCGTCGTCTTCCAGATCTGACGCCTGGCTCCCTGCTATCGACTCGGACATTTCTGAACCACCCTCCTGTTGTGGTGACGCATTTTAATACATATTCTCCCGCTTATGGAGGCGGCTCTTCAGGCAGGAGCGTCTTCCCCTCGACCCGGTAGATCCATACCAGCAATTCGGCTACGGCGATATAGAGATGCGGGGGGATGCTGTCGTCCAGATCGACCTGCATCAGCAGGGTGACGAGTTCGGGCGATTCGTGCACAAAGACGCCATGCTCGCGGGCGCGCAGAATGATTTCCTCGGCGATCAGGCCGCGCCCCTTGGCCACGACGCGCGGTGTCGCGTCGCCGGGAGCATAGGCCAGGGCGACAGCGAGGGAGCGCGCCTCAGACTTATTCTGGCTCATGTTTCACCAATATTCCCAGAAGAGGTACGCCTGCGGAGGCCAAGGCCTGCTCCAGAGCCGGAACGGCAGCGCGCAGGTCGGCGGCGCTGGTGTCGGATGAAGTGGCGAGGCTTATCCGGACGCCGCCGCCAGACAGATGCAGGGCGGCATCGACTTCCCCCAGGCGCGGCGTGGTCAAGCGCAGGGTGGTGGCCCAGCGATCTTCCGCCTCTGCCCCAGGGCCACCGCCTGTCTGATCCCGCGCTATCTCCCACTGCATGGTTTGCCCTGGCCAGACTTCGCCATGCCAGAGCAGTCTTTGTGTCGCTGCGGCGTCCAGTTGCTGCTGCACCAGCGGTCGCACATCTTCAGGCATGGTCTGTGCAGCTTGAGGGCGGGTCTCGATGGACTCCGTATGGGAGTTCGCCCCAGGCTGGACAGCCTGTTTTACGGCGGCCTCTTCATGTGGTCTGGCTGCAGCTTCCATGCCTGCATAGGCGGCGATCTCGGATTTGGTTTTCCCCTGAGGCTCCTTCACAAGATTTGCCGCCATTTCGCCGTGCGCGAGCGCGTTCGATTGCAGCGGCAGATCTTCTTGCGGCAACTTTGCCAGCAAGGGGAAACCGGCTGCCGCATTCGTGCCGCCCGCGACCAGGTCGGGTGCCGAATGCTGTCCCTGCGGCTCCTGCAGGAGCGTGGCGAGCGGCAGTTTGCCGGCTACCCACTGCGCCTGGTGCGACTCGTAGAACAGGCCGCTTTGCACCACGGCCTTGCCCAGCGCCGGCGCCAACTCTGCCCCCGTCTGCGGCGGCTGCGCCAGGAGCGGCTCGCCGCGGTTAAGCGGAGCCGCCGGCGGGGATTTGCCTTCCGGCGTGACCAGAGCGCCTATCATCTGTCCGGCGCGGCTCAGGGTAGTGAAGGGATAGGGCTCGGCCGTTTCGGCCATCGCGGGCCCGGGCTGTTCGGCCAACCTGACCACGGTGGTCGTGGGCGAACGGTCAATGACCTGCAGTTCAAGCGTCTGGCCGGCCTCTACCGGCACGGGCAGGGAAAGCGTGACGCTCTTGCCATTGACCAGGGCTTTGTAGCTGTTGTCCTGCAGAACTTCCTGGATCTTGGCGGTGAATTTCTGGCCCAGGCGCAAGTCGGGCATGTCTGCCGTGAGCAGTGTGCCAATCGATTGCGCGGCGCGGCTTAAGGTGGCGCCTTGGGTGGTTTCGCCGCCCTGTTCGGCGAGCTGGGCGATGATGGTTTTGGGTGAGCGGTCGAGGACCACGAGCTCCAGCATGTCCCCGCTCTTGACCGACTCCGGCAACGACAGGGTGATGCTCTTGCCGGCGACCAGCGCCCGATAGGTGTTGCCCGGCAGAACTTCCTGGATGCGCGCGGCGAATCTCTGTCCTGTTTGCAGATCGGGCAGGTCGGCAGGAATCGCCGACGTCCTCGCGATCGGCTGCAGCAGGGCCTCGTTCTGAAGCTTGAGGTTGAGGCCGGCGTCTGAAGGAATCAGGGCCATGGCCGCGGCTGCATTCGCAGATCGGTTCGTAGGTCGGGCTTCAGCCCGACGACAGCTCCGCACGTCCTTCCGGCTGTCGGGCTGAAGCCCGACCTACCATGCAAGGTCATGCGCGAGTTACAGCCCGTTGCTTTGGGCGCGCAGCCTTTTCTTTGCGGCGTCACCGAGAAAATGGCGCAGCCGCTCCATCCACGGTTCGGTGTGGCGGCGCACTTCTGCGTCGTCTTCGAGGATGCGCTGTATGAGTCGGGTCTTGCTCTCCAACTCGGACTCTGTGAGGGCGTTGTTGTCATCATTCATCAGCATGGCGCGCAACTTTGCGACGGCTTGCTCCAATGCGATCAGCCGATCCCAGTCATTGGCGCGCGCGGCTTCCACCATCTGGGCAGAGAGGATGCTCATTTCCTCGTAGAGCGTGGTCTGTGAAGGCATGAGCAACATGGTAGCGGTCAGGCGGCAGTCTGGTTCTCGTGATGAGCGGCGGTATTGTCGGCTATTTCTCTGCAGCTTTTCAGCTCGTCCCGTAGACCCGTTTCAGCTTGTCTTCGTTGCCGCTTGCGCGAAGCTCCCCGTGCAAGCTCTCGCGCAGCTCTCCATTCAGTTCACCCAGCCAGGACTCGGTCAGCGTCATTATCTCGGCATCGGCAGCGAGAATATCGCGTATCAGTTCGCCTTTTTTCGCCTGCTCATCCTTATCCAACAATCTTGCATCTTCCTGCTTCATCAAGTTGAGGACGATGGCTGAGCGTTGTTTTTCCGGCGCAGCCAGTTGCTCCCATTCGCCATTCCTGGCAAAGGCCAACATTTGCTGGGAAAGCTCCAGCATTTCCTGATAGCGGCCGAGAATGTCGGCGCCGTCCATTTCTCAGGCCTCGCCGTAGCTCAGGTTAGGGCGCTCACCAGCGGCTGCTACAGCGGATAACCCCGGCTTCGGTTTTTCTATCATGTTCCAGGCGCCCCTGAGATCGGACAGCAGATGCGTTACCTCGTCCAGGGTTTCGCTTTCGTTGTTCAGATTGGCCACCAGCAGTCTGTGGCTCATGTATTCATAGAGCGCCCGCAAGTTCTTCGCAATTTCGCCGCCCGCCTCAAGATCCAGGCAGTTCTTCAGGCCATCGTCGATGATGGCGATGGCATGGGAAATCGCTTTGCCCTTTTCTGCGATCTCCTTGCGCTGCATGTGTCCCTTGGCGTTGGAAATTGAAAACAGGGCGCCCTCGTAAAGCAGGTCGATGAGTTTATGGGGAGAGGCGCCTTCGATCGAGGTATCGACACGGACCCTGGAGTATGCATTCATTGCAGCGCGGCTCATGGCATTCATTTTTTCTCCCGGACTACTTGGTGCTGGTTAGGCTAGGCAGATTCGCCAACTGCTGGGTCAGGAAATCACCCGTCGACTTCATTGATGCGACTAAATTGTCCATCGCATTGAACTTTGCCAGGTAGGCGGCTTGAATGCCGACCAGGCGTGCGTTGAGTTTCGTGCGCTGGGTGCCGATGTCCTTGATACTCTTGTTGATACCGTCGGTCTCACTGGAGATCGCTCCGGAATTCGACAGCATGCTGGTCATCAGGCTGTTCAGATTGTAGGCATAGCCGCGCGAGAAACTCACCGTGCCGCGGTTTCCCGTCGATCCTCCGGTGATCTGGAGTTGCAGGCCTTCAGCGGCAGATCCGGTTGCTCCGGTGAGAAATTGACCTGATCCTTTCGCGCTCACCCCGCCTATGGTTCCTGCTACGTCGGTGCCAACGCTGGTGACCTGGTTGCCGAGATTGGCTGCACCGGATCCGGCCACCAGCACACTGGAAGCGGAGCCATAGCGGTTGGAAGTAATGGTGATCTTGCCTGTGATGTCGGCAGCGACGGAGACCGCGATTCCCGCAGAACTGAAGGAGGAGGTCGAGTTGACTGCGGCTTGAATCTGCGCCGCCAGGGCGGTGGCACTGCCGTAGACACTGCTCACCAGGGTGACCGTGGCCAAGGTTCCGTCTATGTTCAGGTTCAGGATGTTGTTGCTGCCGTCAATATTCAGGCTGGCTACCGCCGTCTGCCCTACCGACTTGCCTTGGGTGGCCAGGCTGGAGACACTCACCGCATAAGTGCCGGGTTGGGTCTTGGCCGTCGAAGCCATGAAGCCCACCAGACTGTCCGTGGTCTTGCCCATCGAGGCGAAGAGTCCGGTGATGTCGCTCAAGTTGCTGGCGACGGCGCTGTTCAACTTGGACGAGTCCAGCGCCAGGGAGCCATCCTTCTGGAAGGCAATGCCAATTTGTCCCAGGTTGGTCAGGCTGCCGCTCAAGCCAGTGAGCGGCGTATTCATGGCATTGCGCAATTGCGACTGGATGCCAAGCACGGCGGCATCCCCCAGCAAAGGCCCTCCTTGTTTTGTCGCAGCGTCATAAGAAGTGAGGCTGCTTAAAGTCGTGTTCAACGCATTGTAGGCACTGACGAAATCGCTCGCCGCCTTTTGCACTGCGGAGGTGTCGCGCGCCACGTTCAAGGTGGTGGAAGAACCGGTTTTCAGCAGATTCATCGTGACCCCGGGGATGGAGGTGGTCACGGTATTGGAAGTGCTTTGGATGGATACGCCGTTGACCGTAAAGGCGGCATTCTGTCCGGCCGCGGTCTGGGTCAGATGCTGGCTCGCCGCCAAACTCGGGTCGTAGCCGAGAAAGCCCTGCAAAGTGGCATCCCCCGTCACCGTAATATTCATGTCCGAGGTCGCGCCGCTCTTGGCGGAAGTCAGCACCAAGCGGTAGGGGTTGGCCGAACCGTCGTTAACGATGCTTGCGGACACGCCGATATTGGCCTGGTTGATGGCGTCGCGGATGCCCTGCAGGGAGTTATTGGTGGAATCGATGGTGACTGTTCCGCCTGCCTGGGTAGTGTCCTGGCTGAAGCCAGAACCATCGGGATAGATACCATTGACCGGCGTGCCGGTGATCGTCCCGAATTGAAAGCTGAGCGTGGTGGACGTGCCGGCGCCAATCGCCGAGGTGGTATCTGGCTTCCCTGATGCTTCCAGGCTCTGGGCTTGCGCCAGGGTAGTCACATTGACGGCATAGCTTCCTGCGGAGGCTGTGCTGAAGGCGGTGGCGGTGAGCACTGTCGCATCAGCGGGTGTGGCCGTCACGGCATTGAATTGGGAAGCCGTGCTCATGCCGCTCATAGCGGTCTGGAATGAGCTCAGCGCGCCCTTCAACGAACCCAGGGCGGTGATCTGCCCCTGATAGCCGGCTTCTTTGACGCTCAAGTGTTGCAATGGCAGGGCTTCGACGGCCATCAGTTTGGAGACCATGCCGTTGATGTCGAGTCCTGAGCCTGTGCCTGTCGCGGTGATGGTTGCCATGTGTTATTCCTGCAAATTAGAGCCTTGCTCCATTATCGGCCA
This sequence comes from uncultured Sterolibacterium sp., assembly GCA_903930535.1. Taxonomy (GTDB): domain Bacteria; phylum Pseudomonadota; class Gammaproteobacteria; order Burkholderiales; family Rhodocyclaceae; genus CAIYYX01. The sequence continues at coordinate 17,351 of CAIYYX010000192.1, forward strand.
AAATCGCCGAAACTGAAGAGGTTTCAAATCGTCCCTAAGTAACGACCAAGTGGGCTTAAGTTTGAAAGGGGACTCCCGAACGGGTGCGGCCCTAAGAGCCTGAAAATGCAACGCTGAAATTAATGGGCAGGCCGAGAGCGAATCTCTAAAAAAGTGTCGATAGAATCTTTAAAAACATTCACTTGGATAAAAACGGACAAAACTATACCTATCTCTCTATATCCAAATATTGACCACAGCTGAACAAAGTGTTACTTTCAGAACCCCATTTTATTTGCAGAGAAGCAGATACCATATCTCGTTTGTCGATGAGTCGCGATCAGGCAAGTTTGGGCCAGGGATTGGATGGCCATATTGGCTAGTGGAATAGATTCTAACTTTCCAGCCCTTTTTAAAAACCTCAAATAGATCAACGATTCCGGCCTATTTGAGGGGATGGGCTGCTTATCCATAGTGCCATAGTGAAAAATATTTTAATAATTCCCTAAAGTATTAGAAGAGCCGGCCGTTAAGCGCAGTTGAGACCAAAATTTTGGCTTGTCTCGGTATATTAGTGTTCGCTAATCCAGTAATGGCGGATACCTCTAAAAATCGTTAATAACGCAGCAGCCCTAAAGGGATTGACCATGTCTTCTATTTTTACCGACAGCACAGGGGCGTTATCGACGACATTCGTTTCACTCTTATCGACTTCACAAATTGCGGCGCTCACTACCGACGATCTTCTCGGGATTAATACAGCGCAGGTCCAAGCACTGAGCACTCGGAGCATCGCAGCCCTTAGTACAAGCAATTTTGCAGTATTGAGTTCGGCCAATATTGCTGCCCTGACCACGAAACAAATAGCCCAGGGTCTGACAACCGACCAGATTGTTGCTTTGACTACGGCTCAGGCGGTTGCTCTGACCACGGCGCAGATTGCCCTGGGTCTGACCACGGACCAGGTCCTGGCACTGGAGACAGCGGATCTTGCCGCCTTAAAGACCAACCAGATTGCAGCGCTCACCACGAGCGATGTGGCTGTATTGACCACGGATCAAGTTTCCCAGGCTCTGACGACGGCGCAGGTTGCCGCACTGACGACGGCGCAGGTTGCGAAAGGTCTGACGACCGACCAGGTTGCCGCTTTGACCACGAAGCAAGTGGCGCAAGGTCTGACGACAGCGCAAGCTGCGGTTCTGACCACAGCGCAGATCAATCTGGGTCTGACGACGCCGCAGGTTGCGGCGCTGACCACGGCGAACGTGGCGGCACTCACCACGACGCAAGTGAATCAAGGCCTGACCACCGACCAGATCGTTGCATTGACCACGGCCCAAGTTGCGTCCCTGACCACGGCCCAGGTTGCCAA
>CAIYYX010000193.1 GCA_903930535.1 uncultured Sterolibacterium sp.
CTGTTGCGCGACGAAGCATCGAAATCCTCGACCGAGATCGCCTCGGCCTGTTCATTTCTGAATAGCTATCGGACGGTAGTGGGCGGGATAACGCCCGCCGCAAATTTTGATGTTAAGTACGTCTAGCGATGGCGAAGGGGCGCAAGACTACTTCACCCGTTGCAAAGGGCCGGCAGATACCGGCGTCCTCGATGAATTTCGGCGGCTGCACGGACTCAATTCTCCTCAACCTACCGAATTCGGTCGTTATGCTGGCGCAAATCGACCCATGCCGACACGTGGCGCCCACTAAAGCTAGCCAAATGCGCAACCTGTTGATCTCGCAAGTCAGCTTACAATTAACCGCGGAGACCAACCATTGCCACGGTATCGGCAAGCCCCACGATGCTTAAAAGTGCCACACAATCACCGGCACGCCCAGCGCAGCGGCTTTGCCGATAGATGCCATTGCCATGAAAGATGGAACGGGAGTGCGCCGTCAGTACTATGCCACAGCCTTCTTCAAGTGCTGCGGATTAAGGCGTTCCATCCAACCACTCTGCTGAAGGCGCTCGCGGAACTCAACCCTTTGCTGATCGGTCACGTTGTGCATGGGAGGACGCACTGGGCCGGCTGCCATGCCGTTCAGCTCCATCCAGTATTTGATGAGGGGCAACGGGTGCAAAGCGCCCTTCTTGTTCCACAGGGATTCATAGATGCCCTTCCATACGTCACGCAGCGGCGAGAGCTCATAATATTTCTTCGATGCTTCCGCCGCCTTACCTGCACGTGCGAGGTCGAAGTAATCCTGGATCGGCTGGCAATGCGGACTCTGCATGAGAAATACCGAGGTTGCACCGAGTAGTATCTGCTGGCCGAACTGCAGCGTCATGGTGAGCAGGTGATCCTCCACCGCGGTACTGATCACCACCTGGTCGCCACAGAGCTCCATGGTACGAACCGTGTGCGCTACGTCATTGACGGCGTCCTTAACGGCACAGACATTTGGGATTTTCGCGAGGTGCGCTATCGTTTCCGGCGTCATGGCAATACCGGAGTGATAAGTGTTGTATGGGAACATCGCGATATCCACCTTCGAAGCGACATACTCGCAGTAGTCAATCACCATTTGCTGGGTCTTGGCCCACTCGTAGGGCGCCCAGACCATCACAGCATCCGCCCCCACATTCTGTGCGTGCCGGATTAGGTTGATGGTCTCCTCGACGCTATGGTCGGTGGCATGCAGGTAGGCCGGAACCCGCTTGTTAACGGCATCGATCGAGATTTCCATAAGGCGCTTGCGCTCTTCGATGGAGCAAACCCACGGCTCGGAGAAGCCAAAGCCAATGCCTGCGACTTTCGAGTTCAGCATATATTCGACATTGTGCCGCATACCAGTTTCGTCGAGTTGATAATCCGCTGTAAAGGGAAACATTGGGCTCGTCCAAAGCCCTTTCATAGTTGCTCGCGCCCATTCCTTTGCTTCTTTCTTGTGAATCATATGAGTTCCCTAGATGTGAAAATAACTAATCGTAATTGCCCGATCGAACAATACTCAACACTGTTCCAGTGCCACGAAGAATACGCAGCGCGTGCTCAACGCGAGCGGGGATAAAAACGCTTGCAGGAGCGCGCACAAACTCGCGCTTACCCTCAATCTCTACTTCCAACTCCAGACTATCGTCCGGGCTGAAAAACATATAAGTCTGACTAACCGAATGCTTGTGCGGCATGACGTTGGGCTCGGCCGGCCCTGAGAGGTCGGTAACTGAGCGGGACGTGATAAATACGTCTGCACCGTGAACCAGGCCCTCACTTAAATGCAGGAGGCGCGGACCATAGGCAGGCGGTAGCTCACTTTCAATATGGTTGGCAAGGTGTGCCTGCTCTAGCGGCTTGACAATGCAAGCGGCACCTGACTTTGCCTCGCCCTTCATGCGACACACGTCCGCAATTTTTTCACCGCACTGGCCACCGCCCCCAGTACAATGTAATCATCTGGGTCCACCATATCGCGGGATGCAGCTTCAGTGAACCCCATGCCGTAATTGTGGGTGGCGAGGACGAGACCCAGAATTTCACCCCCAAAACACTTGGCGTACTGGATGACTTCAGCGCAAATTCTATCGAGTTTCCATGCGTGTATCGCGCGTCCGAGTACACTTGGCGAATCGATATGAGTCCACATGTTCAAAGTTTTTCTCATCTGTTTACTTTATGTGAATTTCCTGGCCGTAACAAGTGCTGCTGTCACTCAATCTATGTGATAACAGTCACAACTTTTCAACCAATCGACCTTGCGACAACTACTTAATCATAGTGAATGAATCGGGGGCTGGCATAACTGCACTCAAGTCAATAAAGTATCAATTCATGACTGGCGACAATCAACTGACTATACAATATCTATGCGCTGAATAATCACGCGCTGACATCGTTTGAACTTTTCCCGGACTTCCAAGACTGCGTCCACCTAAATCTAATAGAGGGGAATATGCGAAATAATGGTTTCTTGCTATCCTTGGTAATCACTACTTTGCTTTCATGTACTGCGCTGAGTGCTCATGGTCAGAATTACCCCAATAAGCCTATAAGAATGCTTGCACCAGAGGCGGGCGGAGTTAATGAAGTCGCGGGCCGTATCGTGTCGCAGGCGGTATCCCGCAACCTGGGTCAACAGATTGTTTTCGAGAACCGCGGCGGCGCGAGCGGAGCTATTGCAGGCGAGATTGTGGCAACAGCGCCTCCCGATGGTTACACCCTGCTTTACTACGGCAGTACGATATGGATCGTTCCACTGCTGC
>CAIYYX010000194.1 GCA_903930535.1 uncultured Sterolibacterium sp.
AGAGACCGGGAGGGAGCAGGAGCGCACCGCGACACCGTCCATGTGCACGGTGCAGGCGCCGCACTGTGCGATGCCGCAACCATATTTGGTGCCGGTCAGACCGACCTGCTCGCGGATCGCCCACAACAGAGGCGTGGTCGGATCGACATCGAATTCGTGAAGTTTACCGTTGATCGTCAGGCGTGCCATGCGAATTTCCTCCTTGGATGGCCACGTATCCGGCCTCGATCGGCGCCAACTACGCGGGTGCCGGGTGCGCGAATTGCAATGCGGGGATTCTGCTGCATCCCGATGCGAAGATCAATACCGATAATGGCATGAAACCGGGCTTCGCGCGATAATGCCGGCATGGATGAGCTTAAGAACCTGGAAACCTTGGGCCTGACCCTTCCCAGCCCCGCCTATATCTTCGCTGCCATACTCTTTGGCATCATCGGCATTGCGGCCTACCGCTACGGCAAGAAGTCAGCCCTGGCCATTCCCAGGTGGCTGGGTATTGCCCTGATGCTCTACCCCTATGTTGTCTCCGAGACCTGGCAGTTATATGTCATCGGTGGCGGGCTGTGCGCGGCCTTGTATGTCTATCGCAAGTAAGGACGCAGCGTTGGACTCGCCCCAGAACGACACGCCCGGCTGCACGAAATGCGCCCATTACTACATCACCCATGATGCGCAGTTTCTCCACGGCTGCCGGGCGCTAAGCTTCAAGAGCAAGCGGCTGCCGCAGCATGAAGTCAGCGAGGCCTCGGGCGCTCCCTGCCTGGCGTTCAAGGAAAAGAAGCGGCAGTAGGCTGCTCAAAAACGGGCTCTCAGATTGCTTCGCTTCTGTCATAGCGAGGCCCGCAGGGCCGTGGCAGTCGCAATGACGAAGTTGTACTTGATCAGCGTTTCCTGGGATTTTTTTCAGAATGAGTAATGGCAAATAAGACCCAATTCATGCGGCGGATTCCCCTCGTGTCGGGGGTAGTGATACGGTCGGTATTCATGTTGGCGACATACTCAATGCTAGCTATGGCGCATGCCGGCGGCGTGCAGACGCTCGACGTCGTGGAGGTGACGGGCAACAGCGAGGACTTGATTGGGGAAGCGGGTAGCGCGAGCGAAGGCACGGTCACAGCCAAGCAGTTGGAAAACCGCCCACTCTTGCGACCGGCCGAGGCCCTAGAAGTCGTGCCGGGACTCATCGTCTCGCAGCACAGCGGCGACGGCAAGGCGAACCAGTACTACTTGCGCGGCTTCAACCTCGATCACGGCACTGACTTTGCCACTACCCTCATGCTCATGCCGGCCAACATGCCGACGCATGCCCACGGTCAAGGCTATTCCGACCTGCAATTCCTGATCCCGGAACTTGTCGAACGCGTGCAATACCGCAAGGGACCGTATGCCGCGGATGTCGGCGACTTCGCCACGGCCGGTAGCGCGTCCATCGACTATTTTCGCAAGCTCGACCGTTCTTTCGCCGATCTGACGACAGGCAGCAACGGCTATCGCCGCGGCCTGGTTGCAGGTTCGCCGCAAGCTGCCGACGGCAATCTGCTCTACGCGCTGGAATGGACGGAAAACAACGGTCCCTGGGTTCAGGCTGAGAACCTCGGCAAACTCAATGGCCTGTTGCGTTACAGCCAGGGAACGAAAGACAACGGCTGGTCGTTGGCGGCGATAGCCTATAAGGCACAGTGGTCATCCACCGACCAGGTGCCGCAGCGGGCGATTGATCAGGAAATCATTTCACGCTATGGCAATCTCGATCCCAGCGATGGGGGGCAAACCCACCGCTACAGCCTCTCCGGCGAATGGTCGCAGAAGGTGGATCACCATTGGACGCGCGCCAATGCCTACGTCATCGACTATGGCCTCAATCTCTGGTCCAACTTTACCTTCTGCACTCTCGGCTGCAACCCGGGGCCGGGCGACCAGTTCGAGCAGGCCGACCAGCGCAAGGTCTACGGCCTCAATGCGGCCCGCACCTGGTATGGCGACTGGGTCGGCAAGGCTGCCGACTTCACGCTCGGCATGCAGTCGCGCTACGACGACATCGGCAATGTCGGCTTGTACGCCACGACGGCCCGGAGCCGCTGGGCTACGGTGCGCCAGGACAAGGTGAAGGCGGGTAATATCAGCCTGTACGGCGAGAACCAGATCCAGTGGCTGGAGAAATTCCGCAGCATTTTCGGCCTGCGCGAAGACTTCTACAGCTTCGCTGTGAGCAGTAATACGCCGCAGAACTCGGGCAAGGTCGGGGCGAACATTGCCAGCCCAAAACTGGCGTTGATCTTCGGTCCCTGGGACAAGACCGAGTATTACGCCAACTTCGGCTACGGCTTTCACAGCAATGACGCCCGCGGCGTCACCGTCAAGGTCAACCCGGACTTCCGCGACCCGAGTTTCGCTGCGGCAGTCGATTCCTCGACGCCGCTGGTGCGGGCCAAAGGCTATGAACTCGGCGTGCGCAGCGCAATCGTGCCGCGGCTGCAAACCTCGCTGGCATTGTGGCGGCTGAACCTGGCGTCCGAACTGGTGTTCGCGGGCGATGCCGGCACCACCGCGCCCAGCTATCCGAGCCGGCGCTCAGGCATCGAGTGGGCGAACTACTGGACGCCCGTCTCATCGTTGACCGTGGATGCCGATATTGCATTGTCGCGCGCCCGCTATAGCGCAATCGATCCGACGCAAGTCCCTGGATACTACATCCCCGGTTCCATCGAAAAGACCGCTTCTGTCGGAATTTCCTACGATGGGGGGGCGAGATGGTCAGGCGGCGTGCGCCTGCGCTACTTCGGGCCGCGCCCGCTAATCGAGGACAACGCGGTGCGCTCGGCGGCATCGACGCTGGTCAATTTGCGAACCAGCTACAAGTTCGATAGCAGGCTCAAACTGTCCTTCGATGTGCTCAATTTGTTCAATAGCAAGGTGAGCGACATCGACTACTATTACGCATCGCAACTGCGCAACGAAATAGCCCCGGTCAATGACATTCACACCCATCCAGCCGAGCCGCGAATCTTCCGTCTCTCCCTCCGGGTGGGCTTCTAGAGCCAACCAGCGAGAGCCTTGTCCCCAGGCAGGAACCGATCGGAAGCGGGCAGGGCTAGTTCCTGAGCTGAAAGCGGATCGGAACTTCGACCGCATGTGCGATGGGCGTCTGGCCGCGACGGGCCGGCACGAAAGTCCAGGCCTTTACCGCTCTCATGGCCTCTTCATCGAGCACCGACGTGCCAGAGCTTTGGGCGATGACGATATTTTCCGCAGTTCCCCTGGCGCTGACCTCGACGCGCAGCAGCACGACGCCTTCAAGCCCGAGCCTGCGCGCGAACGGCGGATAATTCGGCCGCGGATTGTTGAGGTAGCTGACATTGAAATGCGGCGGCTCGACAAGGGCTTCGCGGCCTGTTGCTAAGATGGCGGCGCCAGGCGCAGCCTGCGCTTCTGCCGCGGGCAGTGCGGGCGTGCTCACCTGCGCTCTTGTCACCACGGCTTCCACCTTGGGCTGCTCGATGGCAATCACAACGGCTTGCGGCGCTCTGGGCATGGTCTTTGCCGCAAGCACGGGCAGCGCCATCTTCTGCCGCAGCGGCGGCTGCACGACAAGCGGCGGGGGTGCGTCCAGCGCCACGGTCAGCGGTAGCGGCAGCGTCATGGTCTCAAGATGCCAGTGCGTATACAGCACTGCAGCCGCTGCCGCATGCAGGGCAAGCGACAGCAGCAGCGCGAACTTGAACGCATACCGGGTTTTCATCACATCATTCAAGGTTTATCCTGAAGGTCTTCTCGACCGGGATGGTAATCATGCATAAGGGAGTGGGCTTCGCCCTGCTGGCCGCTGCACTTTTTGGCGTCAGCACGCCTGTTGCCAAGATACTGCTGGGCGAATCCGCGCCGCTCACGCTCGCCGGGATTCTCTACCTTGGCAGCGGCATCGGCTTGCTGGCATGGTTCGGCCTGCGCGCCCTGGTGTCGGGCGAGTTGCGTGCGGCCCGCCTGACCCGTGCGGATCTGCCGTGGCTCACCTGCGCCATTGTAGCCGGTGGCATCGTCGCGCCGGTGCTCTTGATGTTCGGCTTGTCGCTGACACCCGCCTCTTCCGCCTCGCTGCTGCTGAATATGGAAGGCGTATTCACCGCGCTTCTGGCGTGGTTCGTGTTCAAGGAAAACTTCGATCGGCGGATTCTTTTCGGCATGGCCTTGATCGCGCTTGCCGGCGGCTTGCTGTTGTCGTCCGGGCGGGAAGCGGGGACAGGACCGCCCTGGGGCGCGCTGGCCATCGTCGCCGCCTGCGTCTGCTGGGCGATAGACAACAATCTCACGCGCCAGGTGTCTGCCGGCGATGCCCTGCAAATTGCCGGCATCAAGGGCCTCGTGGCCGGCGCTGTCAATCTGGCGGTTGCTCTGGCGCTGGGCATGCCCATGCCCGAGACAAGCGGTTTCCTGATCGCAGGTGCGGTCGGTTTCTGCGGCTATGGTCTCAGTCTGGTGCTGTTTGTTCTGGCCCTGCGGCATCTGGGCGCTGCCAGAACTGCCGCCTATTTTTCCGCGGCGCCCATTGTCGGGGCCGCCGTTTCCCTGTTCATTCTCAATGAGGCGCCGGGCGCGTCGTTCTGGGCGGCTCTGGCATTGATGGCGGCCGGGATCTGGCTGCATGTCACCGAGACGCACAGGCATCCCCACGCCCATGGCCCTGCGTCCCATGCGCACGGCCATCGTCACGATGAGCATCATCAGCATGGTCACGACTTTCCCTGGAATGGCAAAGATCCGCATGTTCATGCGCACCGGCACGAGGCCCTGACCCATGTCCATAAACACTTTCCGGATATTCATCACCGCCATCCGCATAAGCACTAAAGCGAACATTATTCCTTTTCCTGCCTTGCATTGTTGACTCCGCCGGCAAGCAACAACACTGCGCTGGACCAGAATATCGGATAGACGCCGAAGGCGCTGCCCAGCGAACCGAAAATCAGGGGCACCATGATCTGGGTGAATTTATTGACCGTCAGGCGCAGTCCCAGCGCCTCGCCGGCGCGGCCGGGAGGGGAATGGCTATAGGTCAGGATGATGGACAGCGGCTGGCCACAGCCCAGTCCCAGTCCCAGCAGGAAGGAAATCGCGGCCAGGACCAGCGGATCCGCGAATGCCGGAAACAGCAGAAAGGTCATCCCGGCCATCAAAAGGGATCCCGTGAGGACGCGCATTTCGCCGTAGCGCCTGGCCAGCCAGGGCATCCAGAGCCGCACCACAAAAGCGGCTGCAGCCTGCATGCCGATGATCATGCCGATCACGGATGCGGAGAGCCCGATGGCGCGGCCGTGTATGGGCATGTAGAAATTGAACAGGTCGATGCCCGTCAGAATCACGCCACTGGTCAGGAGCGTGTTGCGCAGCAGCCGGATCGCCAGGAGATCCCTGACGCCGCCTGTACGCAGCGGATCCTCGTCTGTCAGCCGGACAGGGATGAAGCCCGCATGGCCGAGCAGATAAATTCCGGGAATGATGGCTATGGCCGCCAGCGTATAGTAGGTCATGGCATAGCCGGCCCGGTCGACCATGAAGCCGACCAGCATCGGACCTATCATTCCCGAGATTGCCGCGCCCAGGCTGAAGGTGCCGAAATTGCTGGTGCGCACATGGGCTTCGCCCAGGGAACCCACGAGATTGTGCGACGCGACGTGGAAGAAGATGTTCGCGATGCCGACCATCGCAGCAGACAGGAAAAGCGCCGGCATGGAAGGGAACAGGGCCGGGATTAGCATGCTGCTGGCCATGCCGAGCGAGCCCAGCACCAGCGGCCAGCGAACGCCGAAACGATCCGAGACGCGACCGGCGTAGACCGCCAGGAGCAGCGGAAAAATCGCATACATGGAAATCAGGAGGCCGATCGTGAACGGGCTGGAGTGGAACTCGATCGCATAGAGCGCGACCAACATCTTGCTGCCCTTCAGGCCGATCTGGTTGAGGACAGACAGCAACACTGTGAGATAAACCGACATGGCAAATTTTCTCGATTGCTGCCCGGCCAGCGGGAGGACGGCTCGCCCTTTATGTGGCAAGCTTGAAGTCATCTGATGATTATCTTATTATAACAGCGTCCTGATATGCAGACTGATGTTCCGCATACGAGAACAACCATGAGCGCTGCGAATTATTCTGAATGGACTGCTTGCCTATGAAACCCGGTAGAAACGATCCCTGTTCATGCGGCAGCGGCGAAAAATACAAGAAGTGCTGCGGCCGGGTGATCCCTCTGGTGTCCGCCTTGCGCGATTGCGGCAGCTGCATCGCATGCTGCGAAGGCTGGCTGGTGTGCACCGTCCTGGGACAGGAAATCGTGCCGGGCAATCCCTGCCGCCATGCCAGCAAGGCGGGCTGTGGCATCTACGCAGAGCGGCCAGAATCCCCGTGCCGGAATTTTGTCTGCGCCTGGGTTCTGCCCGACAGTCCGTTTCCCGAAACCTTCCGGCCGGATAGCCTCGGCGTCATCATTGTTCCGGTGAAATGGCGTGAGCAGCCAGCCTACCTGCTGCGCTCGGCCGGACGCGATCCGGACGAGGACCTCCTGGCATGGATGCAGCGCTTCAGCATGCAGAGCGGGCGGCCGTTTTTCTACGAGATCGCCGGTGAAAAACTCGGCTTCGGTCCGGAGCTGTTTCAGAAAGACATGCTCGCCCGCGCGGCGCGCGGCGAGCCGATGTGGTGATGATCGGCTATTTCGGCGAAGCGTCTTTTGAAGCGGCCGGGATAGACGCCATATAGGCATAGATGTCGGCCAGGTCCTGCTCGCTCACGAACTTCTCGGGATAGCGCGGCATGACGTCCCGCGGCTCGCGCATCTGCATGGCAAAGGCGGCATAGGGGAAGGGATTGGGTGCGAGCTTCGGCCCGGTGCGCTCGGCGCCCTGACCGACGCTACCGTGGCAACTGTAGCAGACGTGCTTCATGTACAGATCCTTGCCACGCGTTGCGGATCCCGCCGGTGCCGTGGAATCGGCCGCACCGGCCAAGGGTACCGTGAGCAGCGCATGCAGCAATACTGCGAGCAGGGCAATGCGAATCAATTTTTTCATGTTCAACCCCTTCAGGTAATGCGATCAGCTGTCAGCGTGCCTGGCAGACCACGTCGACCAGGGCCGGCGCGCCGCCCTTCACCACCGCCAGCGCCCGCCTGATGGCCAGCCCCAACTGCCCCGGGTCCGTGACCGGACCTTCGGCCCAGACGCCCATGGCCTGCGCCAGCTTGGCAAAATCGACCGCCGGCTTGTCGATCTCGTTGCCGATCAGCGCCGCGTCTGTGCGTCGGTCATGCAGGGAGGCCATGCGCTGCAAATGCATGACCTCCTGGTAATAGCCGCGGTTGTTGTGCATCACGATGAGGAGCGGAATCTTGTGGTGGGCCGCGGTCCACAAGGCCCCCGGCGCATACAGCGCGTCGCCGTCCGGCTGGAAGGTGACTGACAGCAGCCCCTTGGCCTTGTTGGCGAGCGCGGCGCCCACCGCGCCGGGCAAGGAATAACCAACGCCGGCTCCGCCCGAGCCGCCCAGCATCTGCTGGTACTCGCTGGCCGGCCAAAGCCTGCGCGCCCAAGCGATGCGGTCGCTGACCACCAGCGACCAGGGCTCTGATTTGACGGCGTCATAGAGTTCGGCCGACAGACGCGCTGTGGATACCGGGCTCGCGTCCCAGCCCGGCGCCGCGGCTGCGCGGATGCGCTTGCCGGCCGCTTCGAAGTCGCTTTTCAGCTTGGCGCTGCGCGCCACCATGACCGCGCGGCGGCCGCTGTCGGTAGCGCGCAGCACCGCTTCGGTGAGTTGCGGCAGGCTGGCCTCTACGTCGCCGGTGATCGCCAGGTCGACGGCCATGAAGCGCTGGAAATCCTGATAGTTGGACTTCAGGTAAACATCGCTGAAGGAAAGACTGATGGTCTTGACGTCCTCCCTGGCCAGGCGCTTGTATTCATGGAAGGGATCGTTGACGGTGTTCAACTGTCCCCAGGGATCGGCCACTTCGAGCAGCAGAATGACGTCCGCACTCCTCACCAGTCGCGCTTTCTGGTCGCTGTGATTGAGGTAATGGGTGTTGGGAAAGTTCAGGCGTGATCCCAGGTCAACCACCGGCGCATGCAATGCTTCCGCGAGTTTGATGAGGCGCAGCACGCCTTCCTGGTCGCGCGCCGCACGGTCGACGATGATCACCGGCGCATCGGCGGCGACCAGCATGCGCGCGGCACGCGCCAGCGCATCGGCATCGCCCTGGGAAGGCACTGAAGTGGAAGGTTTCGGAATCCTCAGCGCTTCTTCATGCTCGATTGCGCTCTCCTGTAACTCCATGTCCGCCACCACCAGCACCGGGCCCATGGGCAGGGTATTGGCGATCTTGTAGGCGCGCACGCTCGATTCGGCGAAATGCTGCAGCGACATCGGCTGGTCGTCCCATTTGGTGTAGTCGCGCACCATGGCGGCGGGATCTTGCACCGAGTGATACCACTCGGTGCCGGGGCGGCGCTTGGCGGCATCGAGGCCGTTGCCGGCGAACATCATGATGGGCACGCGGTCGCACCAGGCGTTGTAGATCGCCATCGAGCCGTGCTGCAATCCGACGGTGCCGTGCATCATGACCGCCATCGGCTTGCCCGCCGCCTTGGCATAGCCGTGGGCCATGGCCACCGAGGTTTCTTCGTGCAGGCAGGTGATGAGTTCAGGTGCGCGGTTGCCGCCGTAGTTGACCAGGGATTCATGCAGGCTGCGAAAGCTCGATCCCGGATTGGCGGCGATATAGTCGAGCCCCAAGGTCTTGATCACATCGACCATGAAATCCGAGCCGGGACGCGGAATCAATTTCCCGGTTTTTCCGGCCTTCGCGGGTTTAGCTTCTGTCGCCGCGCCGGCCGCAGCCGATGCGGTCGCCAGAACGCCTGCGCCGGCCGCACTGGCGGCGACGCTTTTCAGAAAATCACGGCGACCGATGCCGCCTTTTTCTTCGCTCATGGTCTCTCCCTGTCTAGCAAGACGATACGTTACAGCAAATCATGGTCTGACCCAGCCGCTTCTCACCAGGAAGCGCGCCAGAGAACCGGTGAGAAAAATCGTGGACATGATGCGGCAAAAATGAAATGCCGTGACCACCGGCGCGCCGATGCCGAAGGCCTTGGCGATGATGGCCATCTCCGCGATGCCTCCCGGCGCCACGGAGAGAAAAGCCGTCAGCAGGGGAAGTCCGGCGCTGCTTGCCGCCACCCAGGCGACGGTGAAACAGATCGCAAGCATGCTCAGCGTTACCAATGCAGCGGAGAACAGCGTTCTCGGTGAGCGGGTAAAAAACTCCCGGGTCATGTGCTGGCCCAGACCCCAGCCTATCATGAGTTGCGCCGCCACCAGCACGCTTTGATAAAGCCGCGCGTGCAGTCCTGCGGCGGCGAAAGAACCCGCCAGGAGAACGGGACCCAAGACCCAGGCATTGGGCACGCCGACGCGGTGGAGCAGCCAGCCGCAGAGCGGGGCGGCAAAGAGGAATAGCAGGGCGATCTGCCAGGAAATGTCCGGGGCGGCAGGGGCCAGAAAGGGCACGGACCCGGCGCCTGAGAGTTGGGCGATCATCGAGGCGGTGCTGACCACGAGAATGATTCTGACCGCATGCGCCGAGGCGACGACGGCGCCGTCCGCTCCCGCCCTGATCGCCTGCAGTGTCATCTCCGCCGAGGCGCCCAGCGCCACAGAATAAATCGCCGTCGGGCCATCGAGACGGGCCATCCTTTGCATGAGCCGGGAAAAAAACAGCGACATGCCAATCGCCAGCAGGGCGCCGAGAATCATCCAGTGCCCGAGCGAGGCCACTTCGCGAATGACTTCCGGCGTGAAGTACAAGCCCAGGCCGGTGCCGATGGCGATCTGGGCGGCGCGCCGCCCGAGCCCCGGCTGCCTGGCCGCCGCGCCGCCGAGGCTGAGCAGGGCGACGGCGATCATCGAACCCATCACCCAGGGCAGGGGAAAGGACACCGCGGAGGCGGCGAGTCCCCCGAGAAAGGCAACGATGAGGGTGAGCGGTTGCCGCCAGAGGGCGGTCTCAAACAGTCGAATCATCAGGCGCCCAGGTAGGTGCCGCCATTGACATGGATCACCTGGCCGGTGATGAAGCGGGCGCCGGCGCCGGCGAGCCAGACCACCGATGCGGCGACTTCCTGCGTCGTTCCCCTTCTGCCCAGCAGCGGGCCATGTTTCGCGTGATGCTTGGGGGTATCCGGAGAACTCGTCGTGTTGCGTGCGGTCTCAATCATGCCGGGCGAAAGACAGTTGACGGTGATGCCATCGCAGGCGAGGTCATGGGCGAGCGCCCGCGTCATTCCGACCAGGCCCGCCTTGGCGGTGACCACATGCACCCGGTCGGCGGCGCCGGTGTGTGCCGTGAGGCCGCCGATGTTGATCACTGCGGCCTGGGGGGATTTTCTCAGCAGGGGGAGTGCGGCCTGGGTGCAGAAGAAGGCGCCGTCCTGAACGACGGCGAGAGTGTCATGCCAGTCCTTTGCCGTGATGTCGTCGATTTTGGCTTCCTTGCGGATCGCGGCGTTATTCACCAGAACGTCGAGCCGGCCCCATTGTTCCTCGATGGCGACGAGCATGCCTGCGACGCTATCCCTGTCGGTGACGTCGCTGATGCACAGCAAGGCCTTTCCTCCCCGCCCGATGATTTCGTCCACGACGGACTGACCCTCAGCAGCGGAGGCGCGGACATTCACCGCCACGGCGAAGCCGGCAGCGGCCAGGCCGAGTGCGATTTCGCGGCCGATGTTGCGGCCCGCGCCGGTGACCAGGGCAACCTGTTCTTTTATGGCCTTCATGCCGAAAGAATCCTTCAGTGCGGGAAATCGGAGAGAGTCAGTTCGGCCTGATCAAAGAGGCCAGCTATGCTTGTTGCCATGTTTCGTGCCGCTGCTTCGGCGAGCCCGCCGTAGCGGCAATTGGCGAGAAACTTGTGCATCAGGTCGTCGTCGGTAAGCGGCCTATCGACGCCGCCCTTGAAGAAGTTCTGCCTGTGCTCATGCACTTCGCCGGTATTCAATGTAACCCTGAGATGGCCGGTGAACTGCTTCGGGTAGGGGTTGGCCGGATCGACGACATAACCTATCTTGGCCGCCAGGCGCAGAAGTTCGGGGTCTTTCACCACTGCCTCGGCATACTCGCCCAGGCCTGCGTTGTCCCTCAGGATGGCCACGGCGATGGCGTAGGGAATGCTGAATTTCGCGGCATAACCGTTGGGCGGCGATCGCTTCATGGTCAGCGGCTCCCAGAGGCGATGGACGATGCCTTCGGCCGTCTCGCATTCGATGCGCGCGATGGTCTCGGCAGCGATGCCCTTCTTTCTGAACTCGCGCGCGCAGTCGATGAAGGGATGGGCCATGGTGCCGCAGGCGTAGGGCTTGAAGGCGATGCTGGTCCACAGCCAGGTCTCGCCGTAGCCTTCGAGCATCGCTGCGAAATCGCCGTCAGAGGTGTTGGCGAAGCCGTGGAAGAATCCGTGCTTGCCTTCGAATACCGTGCGCGGTCCCTGAAAGCCCGCCATCGCCATTCGGATTGCACGGTAGCCCGATTGCGCCGCCCAGCCCGGATGCATGCGCTTGGTCCAGGAACCGTCGGCGAGGTACTCGATGATGCCCGAAGCCATGCTGCCGGCGATGCCCAAGGCGTGAACCGTTTGCTCAGGCGGCAGGCGCAATGCCGCGCCCAGGCCGGCGACCGCGCCCATGACGCCGAAAATGGCGGTCGGATGAAAGCCCGCCTTATGCACCTTCATGGGGGCGACCGCGCACAGGCGACAGGTCACCTCGACGCCAGTGGCGATGCCTCTCAAGAGATCGCTTCCCGAAAGCTTGTGCCGCTCGGCAGCCGCGAGCAGGGCAGGAACAATCACTGCGCCGGCATGGACCGGGCCGCCTTCATAGGTGTCGTCGAAATCCTCGCCGTGCGCCGCTGTGCCGTTGACGAGAGCTGCGCCCTCGACGCCGAGTTTCTGCGCGTGGCCGATCACCGTGCAAGGCCCGCTTGCGTCTATGGATTCCAGGGTCGCCTGGACATAGTCCTGACCGCGCGCGGCGAAGCACAGTCCGGCGATATCGAGCACCAGTCGGCGCGCCACTGGCCGGGCGAGAGCTTCCTGCTCCGGCGTCGATGCGGCGATCAGCGCGGCGAGACGCTGGGCAATTGTGCGGCTATCCAAGCTGCTTCTCCCTGGCGGCTCTGATCTCTTTCCACAAGCTGTAGGCTGTCAAAGCCAGTGCCAGGATAAGCAGGGTCAGCGAGACCTTGTCGGTGAGAAATATCATCGGGTCGCCATCGGAGATGAGCAGGCTGCGTCGATAATTGGATTCCACCATATAGCCGAGCACCACGCCCAGCACCATGGGCAGCACGGGCACGCTCAACAGTCTCATGAAATAGCCCAGGACGCCCACGCCAATCACCAGAAAGAGTTCGAAGAGGCTCTCGTGGATGGCATACACCCCGGACATCACCAGCGCCAGGATGACCGCGATCAGATAGGGCTTGGGCCGATTGACGAGCCAAATGCAGGGAGAGAGTATGACCATGCCGATCAAGAGCATCGCGATGTTGGCGATGAACAGGCCGCCATAGAGGCCGTAAATCACTTCCGGCGCTTTCACGAAAAGCATCGGACCGGGTTGCAGGCCGTGTATCAGGAAGCCGCCCAGCAGAATGGCGGCGGAGTTCGATCCCGGTATGCCCAGGCTCAGGAGCGGCACCAGCGCCGTGGCGGTCACCACGTTGTTGGCCGACTCCGGCGCCGCGATGCCCTCGGGCGAACCCTTGCCGAATTCTTCCGGGTGCTTGGACCAGCGCTTGGCTTCCGAATAGGCCATGAAGGCCGCGATGGTGCCGCCCGCACCGGGAGTCACGCCCTCTATGGTGCCGATCACGGCGCCTATCGCCTGCGGCTTGAAAAGCCGCTTGCTCATCGCCCAGTTGGGCAGCTTCAGTCTGGCTTCGGACTTGACGACCTTGACCCAGGCCGGCTCGCCGATCTGCACCAGCATCTCAGTGACAGCGAACAGGCCCACCATGATGAGAATCGGCTTGACGCCTCCCAGGAGATCCGCAGAACCGAAGGTGAATCTGGGAACGCCTGACATCGGATCGGTGCCGACGCAGGCAATCATCAGGCCCAGGAGTGCGGCCATCAAGCCCTTCAGCAAGGAGCCGCCGGACAGACCGGCAATCACCGAAAGACCCAGGATGCCCAGGGAAAAATAGGCGGCCGGGGTGAATGCCAGGGCCACCTTGGCCAGGCTCTCGGTCGCCAGAATCAGGACCAGGAGACCCGCAAGGCCGCCCCACAGCCCTGACATCAGCGAGATGCCGAGCGCTTCGCCGGCACGCCCTTGCTGCGCCATGGCATAGCCGTCCACCACGGTGGCCGCCGCCGAGTTGGTGCCTGGCGTCCGGATCAGGATGGCCGGAATCGAGCCGCCGTATTCCGCGCCGACATAGACGCTGGCCAGGAGAACGATGGCCGAGGTCGGATCCATCCCGACCGTGAACGGCAGCAGCAATGCCATGGCGATGGAGGGAGAGATCCCCGGCAGGGCGCCGCCGAGTATGCCCCAGAGGACGCCGGCAAAGGCCGCGAGTATCAGCCAGAAGGAAGCGAGATTGGAAATGGTTTGCAGGAGATGATCCATCCTGTCCTCAACTCAGGAAAATGCCGCCGGGCATGTGTATGCCCAGCGCCAGTTCGAAGAGAACCCAGAGGAGTATCCCGGAAAGCGCGGCGCTCACGATGAGCCTGGGCGTGACCGGCGTCTTGGCGAGAGCGGCTATCGCGAAAACCAGCAGGCTGACGGAGACGATGTAGCCGGCAACGGGAAGCAGGGCTACATAAATGATGAGCAGCGCCACCAGGCATGCTGCGACGACATGGCCGCTCGAATGTTCTGCCTGTTCCGTCTCTTCGCCTTCGCCGCTGCCGGGTGCGGCGCCCTTCACCCAGAAGGACTTGACCGCCAACGCCGCCGCCGCGATGAGCAGGGCGATGCCGATGGCCAGGGGAACGCCGCCGGCGCCGACCGAATCGGCGAGCATGCTATCCTCGATAGAAGCAGCGTAGCCGATGTAGGCCAGCGAAAACAGCGCGACCAGGATGCCGAGCAGGCGGTCCTTGCGCGAGCCTGCCGTATCGCTCACTCGACGCTCACTTGATGACGCCCATCTCTTTGAGCGAGACCGTCACCTCTTTGGCAAACTCCGTTGTGAAGCGCCGCGCTTCTGCGCGCCCCATGGGCATGGGGATCAGGCTCTCCTTGGTGTACTGCGCCTTGTACTCGGGCAGGGCGAGCGCCTTTCTGATGGCGTCTTCCCAGGCCTTGGCAATCTCGTCGGGCATGCCCTTGGGGCCGGCCAGGCCGCGAAACTTTTTCACCACCACGTTGAAACCCTGTTCCTTGGCGGTAGCGAGTGTGGGCAAACCGGCAAGGCGCGTGTCGGAGAGCGTCGCCAAGAGGCGTATTTTCCCCGCGTCGAGCTGGGCGCGCAGTTCCTGGACTTCGCCGATGCCGATGTCGTAGGTGCCGTTCAACACCCCTATCATCTGGTCGGCGCCGCCTTCATGACTGACGATGGCCGCGCGCACGCCCGTGGCACGCGCCAGCCGTTCCATGGCCAGGCGCTCCAGCGATGCGGGATTGCTCGCCCCCCAGCGCGATTTCCCCGGGTTCGCCTTGGCATGCGTGATGACATCGGCCAGGGACTTGAAGGGAGACTCTGTCCGCGTATAGAGGACCTCGGGGTCGATGAACACGATCACGATGGGATCCAGGCCTTCGTAGCCCACCTGCGGCTTCGACAGCAAGGTGGTCTGGATATAGGTCGGCGTCGTGCCGTAGAGCATGGAACCGTTGGGGGGGGCCGCCGCCACATGGGCGATCGCCGAGGCGCCGCTGCCGCCGCGGATGTTCTCGATGGAAAAACCGGTTTTCATCAGCGGACCCAGATGCTTGGTGAGGTCGCGCAGGAACACGTCGGTGCCCCCGCCCGGACTCGAATGGGTCACCAGCGTCACCCGCGTTTGCGGATAAGGCGTCTGCGCCATGAGCGGCGGGGCAAGGAGGCCAAGGAGCGTCAGCCCGAGCAGGCCGGCGGCGATAACAGGTTTCGTCTTCATGAGCGTCTCCTCCTTGTGGTCAAGGAATGTTTCAGGTAATGCCGGCAGGCGTAGGTGATGCTCAGGATGTCGCCGCAGCGATGAATTCCCCGAGCTTGTTGCTCTGCGCAATCCCGCGCGACAGGGACCAGGCGCGGCCAGCCTTTTCCCTTCCCAGAATCGGCTCGCTCTGGTCCATGAACTTGGCCTCCAACTGCGCTTCGGAAAGCGGCTTTTCGATGCTGCCCACGGCGTGCTCGATGAATATGTGCAGGTCGCGGCCGTCCATGGTGCGCATGCCGATGTCCACCGATGCCTCGGCTATGCTGTCGTCCACGATGGCAAAGACCCTGGCGCGCAGCGCCGTCACTTCGGGGCGATTGACCACCTCGTCGCTGTACTCATGTTCGCCGGCCCGACCGTAGAGCAGGCCCACGGCGCAGGAGTGATAGACGCTGAACTTGGCTTCGAGACCGGTCTTGGGCGTTTTCTTGCCCGTCAGTTCCAGAACCAGCGAGTGCACCCTGATCGTCACCTTCTCGATGTCTCCGGCTTTCAGCTGATGCTTGTCGCGCAGTTGGATGCAGCCGTCTATGCTCGGGTGGATGACGATGCCGCAGGCAAAAGGCTTGTAGGTGTTCTCCGCGATTTCCCAGGTTTCGCCCAGCCGCCCGGTGATTTCATTCCAGTCGGTCTTGTCGGAGAAAACCTGCAGCAGGCCGCGCGGCGCTTCCAGGGCGCGCCTCGAGGAGGTGAAGCCGTGCCTGGCCATCAAGGCCGACATCAGTCCGGCTTTCGCAGCACCCCCCGGATGGAAGGGCTTGGTCATGGTGCCGAACTGTTCGCGCAGACCGATCGGCTGCGATGCCGCGAGACCCAAAGCCATCTGGGTGCGTGCTGCATCGAGCTTGAGCAGGCGCGAGCAGGCGGCGGCGGCTCCGAGCATGCCGGTGGAGCCGGTGATATGCCAGCCGCGATCATAATGGTCGGGATAGATCGCATTGCCGACGCGGCACGAAACCTCGATGCCGAGGACCAGCGCATCGATCAGTTCGCGGCCCGAGATGTCGAGATGCTGTGCCAAAGCCAGAGCGGCGGAGGCCACCGGGCCGGCCGGATGAATAATGGTCTTGAGATGGGTGTCGTCGTAGTCGAAGGTGTGCGAACTGATGCCGTTCAACATGGCCGCATTGGCGATATCCACTTTTTCGCAGCGTCCGAGAATCGCTGCCTGCGGCGCCGGCGACAATTCCATCACCGCCGCCAGCGCAGCCTGCAACGTCTCGTGCCGTGACGGCCCGATGGCGCAGCCGACCCAATTGGCGAAGGTGCGGTGAGCTTCCCTGTCGACGGCTTCACTCCAGCCCTTGGAAGCGTGGTTGGCGACGAAGCGGGCCAGGAGCTCGGTGACGGCAGGTGCGTTCGGGTCGGCTTGGACGGTGGTGTTGCGTGCCATGGGCTTGCTTTCTGCAGAAGGGTTATTCGATTTCGATGTTGCGGGACTTCACCAGGCGTGTCCACTTGTCGATATCGTTCTTGATGTAGCTTGCGAATTGTTCGGGCGACATCGGCATGGGTTCCAGGGCCTCGCTTGACAACTTGTCGTGCAAATCCTTGAGCGTGAGCTGGTGATTGATCTCGGTATTCAGTTTCACGACGATGTCCCTGGGCAGGCTGGCCGGCCCCATGATGCCGTACCACTGGACGCCGTCGAAACCCTTGAAACCGAGTTCTTCCATGGTGGGGACGTCGGGCAGCAGACGATGACGGGCGGCGCCGGTCACGACCAGCGGCCGCATTTTCCCCGCCTTGATATGCGGCAGGGCCGCCGCCAGGCCGGGAAACATGGCCTGCGTCTGGCCGCCGAGGACATCGACGATCGCCGGACCGATACCCCGATAAGGGGCGTGCACGATAGTGGTCTTCGTGACCTCCTTCAACTGCTCCATCAACAAGTGCGTCAGCGTCCCCTGTCCGGAGGAGCCGTAGCTGACCTTGTCGGGATGGGCTTTGAGATAGGCGATGAATTCCTTGAGCGTATTGACCGGCAGGCCAGGGGTCACCACCAGCACATTCGGTGTGCCGCCCACCATGCCGATCGGCGTGAAACCGTGGATCGCGTCATAGGGCAGCTTGCGCACCGCCGGATTGGTGCCATGCGTGCCGACATAGCCGAGCAGCAGCGTGTAACCATCGGGTGCGGCCCTTGCGACCGCTTGCGAGGCGATGATGCCGCCACCGCCGCTTTGATTGTCGACGATGAAATTCTGCCCCAGTGCCTTGCCCAGCCGGTCGGCCATGGTGCGCGCCACCAGATCGACGCCGCCACCCGGAGCAACCGGCGCGATGATTTTCACCGTCCTGCCCGGCCAGGCCGCCTGGGCGCGTGCCCAATGCGGCAGGGATAACATGCCCAGACCTGCGGCGAGCGTCTTGAGGCTTTGTCTTCGCTTCATTGCTGTTCCCCTTTGAATGGAAGTGCGCCTGCGGCCGTCAGGGTATCAACGAACGGCAGGCGGTGACAAGGATATCCAGGCAAGGGAGCGAATTGACTTTCCCATTACCGGTGGTAGCATGAATCGATAAAGAGGAACGACGTTCCTCATAACGGAACAGGAGCCGCGCCATGCCGCACGACAAAGACCGCAGCCACTGGCATGAACCGGCGGGCAACAAGAAGGCCGGCTTCGGCAAGTTCAGCAAGCAGCCCACACCCTACGACGCCTTCATGGAGGAAGAGGGCATACCGGTGTTTCGCGACATCGGCATCAGGAAGGTGCAGGATCTGCCGCTCTTCCCCTGGAAGCGCATGGGCGGTCGCGGCCACTTCATTCAATTGTACGGAACCGAGGGCAAGTGGGGCTGCTATGTCGTGGAAGTGCCGCCAGGGGGGGCGTTGAACGTCGAGAAGCATATGTACGAGGAGATCTTCCTGGTGGTCGAAGGCCGCGGCACCACCGAGGTCTGGCAGGAAGGGGACAGCAAGAAGCACGTCTTCGAATGGCAGGCGGGCTCGATGTTCTCGATCCCGATGAACGCCCTGCACCGCATCGTCAATGCCACTTCCGGCGGCGCGCTGCTCCTGGCCGGCACGACGGCGCCCAACGTGATCAACATGATCAACAATTTCGGCGCGGTATTCAATAATCCCTTCGTGTTTCACGACCGCTTCAGCGGCGCCGACGACTTCTTCAAGCCGAAGGACGAGATCGAAGCCGACCCGGTCCGCGGCCTGGCGATGCGCCGCACCAATCTGATTCCGGATGCGAT